>CAZVMY010000275.1:0-4653 GCA_964628955.1 uncultured Methylocystis sp. | reverse complement strand
TGACTTAGGGTTTTGATGGTAGCGGAGGAGGGACTCGAACCCCCGACGCAAGGATTATGATTCCTTCGCTCTAACCGGCTGAGCTACTCCGCCCCAGGGGGGCCGATCGCGTCGGGCGGGGCCGGGCGCGAGCGAGCCGCGATATAGGGAGCCGGCACGGTGGCTGTCAATCGGGCGCCGCGCCGGCCACCTCATTCACTTGCCGACGAAATCGCTGATCCTCGCCGCCGCCTGCGCCATCGACAGCACGCCGTCGAGATGGCCGCGCGAGCCCTGGAGATGCACCTCCTCGAGGCTCAGCCCCGCCGCCTTGAGTGCCGCAGCCGTCGACTTCACGCCGTCGGGCTGAAAGACGAGATCCTCGGGCTGCGTGATGTACAGCACCGGGACCTTGATCTTCCTGGCAGCCTCGGCGATCCCGCCGGCGGCCGCGAAGATCTGGTTGGCCTTGACCAGATAGAGGAAATGGTTGGCGTCGGACACTTTCGCCCGGGCGGCGCCGGCGGAATCGAGGGTGGCCTCGACCGCGTAGCGGTTGTCGAAGCCGGCAGCCGGATCGGCGCCCTCCTTCGCCCATTTGCGGCCGAAGGTGGCGTTTGCCCATTCCCAGTGATTGGCCTGAAGCGTCACGATCTTCAGCGCCTGGGCCAGCCCGGCGTTCGGCGGCGTCTTTCCGTAGTAATCGCCACCGTTCCAGTTCGCGTCGAGCCGGATAGGCGCCGCCCAGACGTCGAGCCAGCCGATCAGATAGGCGTCCGCCTCACCGGCGCCGATCACCGGCATGATCCGGGTCATCATGTCGGGATAGCGCGAGGCCCATTCGAACGTCTGGAGCGCTCCCATCGAGGCGCCCGCGACCATGTGCAGCTTGCCGATCCCGAGGCTCTCGACCAGCGCCTTCTGCACGTTGACGAAGTCACCCATGCCGACGACCGGGAAGGTCATCCCGTAGGGCTTGCCGGTGTCGGGGTCGATCGAGGCCGGGCCGGTCGTGGTCGTGTTCGGATCGCCGGTGTTGAGATTGACCAACGTGTCCGACGAGATCACGAAATACTTGTTGGTATCGATCGCCTTGCCTGGCCCGACGATCGCGTCCCAGTAGCCCGGTGCCGCATCGCCCGGCGCATATTTGCCGGCGGCATGGCTGTTGGCCGAGAAGAAGTGGCAGATCAGGATTGCATTCGACCGTTCGGCGTTCAGGGTGCCATAGGTCTCGTAGCCGACCTTGACCTGCTTGAGCGTGCGTCCGGAGACGGTGGTGAACGTCGGCAGCTCGAAAACCTGTTTCCTCGTGATCAGATCCTGCGCCGAGGCAGGTGTGACGGTCACGCCCGACCAGAGCGCCCCAGCCGCCAGCGTCATCGCCATCCCTCTCCAGAATTTGTTGAAACCGTTGACAAAATCGAAGCTCATGATCTCCCTCCCGCACGGCTTTGCTGCCGCTTCGGGCGGACGCTAACAGGGGAGCGGGACCCGCGCCATGGCCAAGGAGCATGCGCTTGGGCCGTGACCCGGGGTGCTGGTTCCGCTATTCTGGCTGCGTGGTTCCGTCCTGTGGGGAGGGGTGATCCGATGCATCGCAAGCACGTCATGTCGCGCCGAGGGCGCGCCGGCCTTGCCCTCCTGGCAGGTCTGCTGCTTTCGACGGCGGCGCTCGCCATCGGCCCCGACGTCTCCACGCTCGACAGCGAACCGGCCTACCGCGACGCCGTACGGCTGATCCGCGAGAATCGCCACGCGGAAGCGATTCCGCTTCTGCTCCGGCTCGACAAGGAGCGGCCGCAGCAGCCGGAGGTGCTGAACTGGCTGGGCTTCGCACACCGCAAGCTGAAGGACTACCCGACGTCCAAGCGCTTCTACGATGCGGCGCTGGCGATCGCTCCCGATTACCGGCCCGCGCTCGAATACCAGGGCATGTGGTTCATCGAAACCGGCGACCTGCCGCGGGCCCGGGCCAACCTCGCCCGGCTCAGGCAGCTTTGCGACGGCTGCGAGGAACTGCGCGATCTGGAGGAAGCGCTGGAGAAGGCCGGGCGCTGACCGGCGAGGTCGATCCGCACGAAACCCCCGCCGGCCGTGACGCGCCCTATAGTGCCAGCCGGTATCCGTCCGTGTCGCGCAAGAGGAGGGACGGCCGCGTCGGCACCGCTTCGATCTTCTGGCGCAGCCGGTAGACGTGGGTTTCCAGCGTGTGCGTGTTGACGCTGTTCCGGTAGCCCCAGACTTCCTCCAGCAGCCGTGCGCGATCGACGACCTGGCCCCGCGCCCGGTACAAGAAGCGCAGCAGTGCCGCTTCCTTCGAGGTCAGCCGGATCCGGCGGCCGGAATTGCAGACCATCTGCCGACAGGAATACACGAACCGGTACTGCCCGATCGACACCTCGGTGTCGTCTCGCAGTTCGTACTGGCGCATCTGCACCTGAAGGCGCGCGAGCAGCGTCGCGAGACGAAGCGGCTTGTTCACGAAATCGTTTGCGCCCACGTCGGCGTGAAGCACCCGTTCGGCCTCCGAGTCGTCCTCCGTCAGGACGATGATGGGACGGCGGAACCCTTCGGACCGCATCCGGCGGACGGCCTCTCCCCCGTCCATGTCCGGCAGCGCGCCATCCATGACGACCATGTCGGGTGATTCGCTGCGGGTCCTCGCCAGCCCGTCGGCGGCGGATGCAGCAACTGAAACGTCGAACTTGGCCTGGGTCGTGAGATCAATGGCTAGGCGGTCTCTCCGGGCCTCGTCCTTATCGACAAGCAGAAGCTTGCGAGCAAACGTCGTCATGCGTCCTCCAGATAGCTTCCCCCCAGCGCGCCAGCCGAGGTCAGGCTGGCGCGCCGGAACTGAAGAAAGTTTGTCGGGGACAACGACCACGTCAAATGACAATTTTAACGGCAATTCTGCCAAAGTGGCGGTCTGCTGCCCCGACCGCATAGTCAGTTCGGCCAACCCTTCGGTTGTATCCCATGGCCCACACACCGTCTCACAGGTAACCGATGCCAGAACCGCTGACCGTCGCCATCGTCGCCTACGACGGCGTCTCGCTGCTGGACCTTTCTGCGCCCCTGGAAGCCCTTCGGGTCGCGTCCACGCACGCCTCGAACACCGGCGGCGGCCTCCTCTACGATTGCCCCGTCGTGTCCCTCCGGGGTGGTCCGGTGATGACGTCCGACGGGGTCAGCCTCGTGACGGCGCCGCTCAGTTCGCTCGACGGCCGGGCGATCGACACGCTCCTCGTCCCCGGCGCGCTGGCGATCGAAACGATGACGGCGGACGAGGGCCTGGTGACCTGGGTCCGTGAGCGCTCGGCCGATTGCCGCCGCGTCGTTTCGGTCTGCACGGGCGCCTTCCTGCTCGGCGCCGCGGGGCTGCTGGACGGACGCCGGGCGGTGACGCACTGGATGTTCTGCGGCGCGCTCGCCGACCGCCATCCCGAGACGACCGTCGAATCCGACGCCATCTTCGTGCGCGAGGGCAAGGTGTGGTCCTCTGCCGGCGTCACGACCGGCATCGATATGGCACTGGCGCTGATCGAGCAGGATTTCGGGCGCCCCGTCGCCATGCACGTCGCCCGCGTGCTCGTGGTCTACCTGCGGCGCGCCGGCGGCCAGTCGCAGTACAGCGCCCTGCTGGAAGCGCAGACCGAGGCGGCCGACGACCCCTTCGGCGAGCTCGAGCGCTGGATCTCGGAAAATCTCACCAAGGATCTCCGCGTCGAGCGTCTCGCCGAGCGCGTCGGGATGAGCGCCCGCAACTTCGCCCGCCGCTACGTCGAACAGCGCAACCGCACGCCGGCGCGGGCGGTCGAGGCGATCCGCATCGACGCCGCGCGCCGCGCCCTCGAAGAGACGGCGGATCGCATCGACGTGATCGCGCGGCGCTGCGGCTTCAGCGACGAGGAGCAGATGCGCAACACCTTCGTCCGCCACCTCGGCATCCCGCCCCGCACCTACCGCCAGCGCTTCGCGTCGTGACGCCCCTTCCGCCTCTTCGCCGACTCCCCCATATTCGGCGGCATGCCGAAGCCTCCGAGAAGCTCCCTTCCCGCGAAGCCGTTGCGGACATCGCGCGGCGTGTCCATGGGCGCCAACGAGCCGGCGCCCGATCTGCCGCAGACGCGGGGGAAGCGCGGCGGAACGGGCGCCGCGAGCGGATTGTCGCCGCTCGATGATGCGCTGAAGCGCTTCCTGGCGCCGGTCGGCAGCGACGCGGGCCTCGCGACGAGCTGGACGCCGGACGAGGTCTACGCCCGGCCGGCGAAAGGGGCCGGCGACGGCTTCGGCGAGGCTTCGCAGGCGGGTTTCGACGCCGGCCAGCCGGTGGCGGGGCTCGACCCCGACTTCGCGGCGACGCTGGGCCTCTACGCCTCGATCGGCACGGATGGTGCGGTCTCGGGCGTCGACGCCACCCAGAAGGCGCTCGAAAGCCTGATCCGCGAGGGCCATCCGGTCTTTCGCGGCAAGGTGGAATGGACGCCACACCGCCCGGCCCGGCCCGAGAAATCGGAAGGCGGGCGGCCATTCGTGATGAACTCGCCCTTCGAGCCGAAGGGCGACCAGCCGACGGCGATCGCCGATCTCGTCGAGGGCGTGAACAACCATGAGCGCGACCAGGTGCTGCTCGGCGTCACCGGCTCCGGCAAGACCTTCACGGTCGCCAAG
>CAZVMY010000274.1:0-4664 GCA_964628955.1 uncultured Methylocystis sp. | reverse complement strand
CTGCGAGGGGGCGATGGCGCTGATGCCGATGCTGGGCCGCCTGCGCATCCTGCGCTCCTGGGGCGGCATCATGGACATGACCATGGACGGCTCGCCGATCATCGATCGGACGCCGGTGGAAAACCTCTATCTCAACGCCGGCTGGTGCTACGGCGGCTTCAAGGCGACACCGGCGTCGGGCTTCTGTTTCGCCCACACGATCGCGCGGGATGAGCAGCACCCGCTGAACCGTCCCTACCGGCTGGATCGCTTCGCGACCGGCCGGGTCATCGATGAGAAGGGCATGGGCGCGCAGCCCAACCTGCAATGAGGATTCCCTGCCCCTGCTGCGGCTGGCGTGATGCGCGCGAATTCGTTGTGCAAGGCGACGCCACGCCGGAACGGCCTGACCCGGACGCGCTCGATGCGGAAACGGCTTTCGCCGATTACGTCTATCTGCGCGACAATCCGGCCGGGCTGCACTACGAACTCTGGTATCACGCGCATGGCTGCCGCGCCTGGCTGGACGTGACTCGCAACACCCTGACGCACGCGGTCGTCGCCGCGGTCCGCGCCGATGCCCGGCGTTCCGGCGAGGCTGAGGCATGAACGCGCCAATGCGGTCGCCGCAACGCGCCATCGGCACCGAGCGCCTTTCCTCCGGCGGGCTGATCGACCGCGGGCGACCGCTCGCCTTCAGCTTCGACGGCCGGACATACACCGGCGCCGCCGGTGATACGCTGGCCTCCGCGCTGGTCGCCAACAGCGTGCGCCTCGTCGGCCGCTCGTTCAAGTATCACCGCCCGCGCGGCATCGTCACGGCAGGACCGGAGGAGCCGAACGCGCTCGTCGAGATCGGCACGGGCGCCCGCCGCGACCCCAACTGCAAGGCGACGACGGTCGAGCTTCACGACGGGCTCGTCGCCCGCTCGCAGAACCGCTGGCCCTCCCTCGATCTCGACCTGATGGCGGCAGCGGGTTTCGCCGGGAAACTGCTCGGTGCTGGATTCTACTACAAGACCTTCATGTGGCCCGCCTTCTTCTGGGAGACGGTATACGAGCCACTCATTCGCCGCGCCGCCGGCCTCGGCTGCGCGTCGGGCGTGCCCGATCCCGACCGCTACGAGACGGCGCATGCCTTCTGCGACGTGCTGGTGATCGGCGCCGGCCCCGCCGGCCTGATGGCGGCGCTGGCGGCCGGTCGCGCCGGCGCCCGCGTGATCCTCTGCGAGGAGGACTTCGCCTTCGGCGGCCGGCTGCTGGCCGAGACCCTCGACGTCGACGGCATGCCGGGCGCGGCATGGGCGGCGGGCGTGCTGGAGAAACTCGCTGCGCTGCCGCGCGTGCGTCTGCTGCCGCGCACCGCCGTCTTCGGCGTCTATGACGGCGGCACTTACGGCGCGATCGAGAAGGTGACGGACCATCTGGCGGATCCGCCCGCGCATCTGCCGCGCCAGCGGTTCTGGCGCATCGTCGCCGGGCGGGCGGTGCTGGCGACGGGCGCGCTGGAGCGACCGATCGTCTTTCCCGGCAACGACCTGCCCGGCGTGATGCAGGCCTCGGCGGTGCGCGGCTACGCCAACCGCTTCGCGGCCGCCGCGGGCCGGTCGATCGCGGTCTTCACCTGTTGCGACGACGGCTGGCGCACCGCGCGCGATCTCGCCGGTCATGTCACGACGATCATTGATTCCCGGCCCGCGATCGACGAGCGCCTCATGGCCGCGGCACACGCCGCCGGAATCAAAACCTTAAGTGCCGGACTCGTCACGCGAGCGCATGGCAGCAAGATCCTGACCGGACTCACGGTTTCGGCGCGTGGCGCGACCGAGCGGATCGCCTGCGACTGCCTCGCCGTCGCCGGTGGCTGGAACCCGCTGTTGTCTCTCACCGCGCATCATGGCGCCCGGCCGCGCTGGCGCGACGACATCGCCGCCTTCGTACCGGACAGGGCGCCACCCGGCATGCGCGTCGCGGGAGCCGCGAACGGCATGCTGTCGCTCGCCGGCGCACTTCGCGAAGGGCAGGCGGCTGGCCAAGCCGCGGCCGAAGCTGCCGGATTTTCGGCGCCGGCCCAAGCGCTGCCCTGCGCGGAGGACGAGTCCGTCGCTCTCTCGCCGCTCTGGCACGTCGCCGGCGCCGGCAAGGCCTTCGTCGATCTCCAGAACGACGTCACGGTCGAGGACATCGCCATCGCCCATGCCGAGGGTTTCCGCCCGGTCGAGCACATGAAGCGTTACACCACGCTCGGCATGGCGACCGATCAGGGCCGCATGTCGAACGTCTCCGGCATCGCGATCATGGCGGAGTTGACCGGCCGCACGATCCCGGAAACCGGAACGACCATGTTCCGCCCGCCCTACGCGCCGGTCGCGATCGGCGCGCTGGCGGGCGGGCATCGCGGGCGGGAGTTCGTGCCGACCCGCCGCTCGCCGCTGCACCGCTGGGCCGAGAGCCGCGGCTGCGTCTTCGCCGAGATCGGCCTCTGGCTGAGGATGTCGTACTTCCCCGAGCCCGGCGAGGCGGACTGGCTCGATGCGGTGAAGCGCGAGGTGGCGGCGGTGCGCGGCGACGTGGGCTTCTGCGACGTGTCGAGCCTCGGCAAGATCGACGTGCAGGGGCCTGATGCCGCGGCATTTCTCGACCATGTCTATGCCAACACCTTCTCGACGCTCGGCGTCGGCCGAGCGCGCTACGGGCTGATGTTGCGCGAGGACGGCTTCGTCATGGACGACGGCACGACGTCGCGGCTGGCGCCCGATCATTTCTTGATGACGACCACCACGGCCAACGCCGGCAAGGTGATGCAGCATCTCGAATTCTGCCGGCAGGTGCTGTGGCCAAAGCTCGACGTCGCGCTGACCTCGGTCTCCGAGCACTGGGCGCAGGTCGCGATCGCAGGACCGCGCGCGCGCGAAATCGTCACCCGGCTGGCCGATCCGGGCTCCGACGTCGGGCCCGACGCGATGCCGTTCATGGCAGCGCGGGAGTTGACCATCGCGGGCGGCGTGCCGGCGCGCCTGTTCCGCATCTCATTCTCGGGCGAACTGGCCTATGAACTGGCGGTGCCGGCGGGCTACGGCGCCGCGCTGGCCGAAAGGCTGTGCCACTGGGGCGCCACACCCTACGGGCTGGAAACCCTCAATACGCTCAGGATCGAGAAGGGCCACGTCGCCGGCGCCGAACTCGACGGGCGGACGACGGCGGCCGATCTCGGCCTCGGCCGGATGCTCTCGACGAAGAAGGACTTCATCGGCAGCGTAATGGCGAGGCGGCCGGGCCTGACCGATCCGGATCGCCCGGCGCTCGTCGGTCTGCGCCCGGTGGACCCGGCGGCGCGGCTGCGCAGCGGCGCGCATTTCGTGGCCGCCGGCAGGCCGGTGACGGCGGAGCACGACGAGGGGCACATGACGTCCACGGCCTATTCGCCGACGCTCGGCCACTGGATCGGCCTGGGACTCTTGCGCCGCGGCCCGGAGCGGCACGGGGAGGTGATCCGCGCCGTCGATCCGGTGCGCGACGGCGACGTCGCCGTGGAGGTGGTGCTGCCGTGCTTCGTCGATCCGGAGGGAGCGCGCCAGCGTGGCTGAAGAACTCGCTCGAAGCGCGCTGCTCGGGGGCCTGCTCAGGCCGTCGGGCCGCCCCGGCGAACCGGGGGTCAAGGTCGTGGAGCGCGCCGGCCTGACGATCCTCGGCATCGCGGCGCTCAAGTCGAACCCGCGCCTCGCCGAGGATTTTTCCGCCGCCACCGGCATCGATCTGCCGCCGCCGCTCCGTTGCGCAACGGCCGGTCCGTTCACCGTGCTGTCGACCGCCCCCGGCGCATGGCTGGTGCTGTCCGAAGAGGGCCAGGGCGCCCGTTTCGGTCGATTCGCCGCCCTCGCGGCCGTTACCGACCAGTCGCACGGCCTCGCCGTGCTCAGGCTCTCCGGCCCGCGCGCCCGCGACGTGCTTCAGAAAGGGCTGCCGATCGACCTCGATCCAGCGGCTTTCGCCGCAGGCCACGCTGCGGCGACGGTCTGCGCGCATGTCGGCGTCACGGTCTGGCGGCCGGGCATGGAGGAAAGCTACGACCTCGCCTTCGCCCGCAGCTTCGCGGCGAGCCTCTGGCACGGGCTGGAGGAGGCCGGCAGGGAGTTCGGGATCGGCGTCGACGCCTGACGGTCATGCCTCATCGGGCCGGTTTCGCCACGAACGTCACCCCGGACAGACCCTCGAAATGGGCATCGCAGGTCAGGAGATCGGCGCCGTACCCCCGCGCGCTCGCAAGCACGATCGCGTCTGCGGTGGCCAGTTTGTACTTGCGCGCGAGTTTGCCGGTTGGGGAGGCGACGAGCCGTTCGATCCAGGCCGACGTATCGACCAGCCGCATCAGGCGCGATCGTCACGGTCGCGATACCCAGTCGGGTCTGCGCCCTCCGCGAGACCCATCAGCTCTGGTCGCGTCGGCACCGGAACGAGCAGGACACCTGTTCCCTTGGGCAGGAAAACGAACTCCTGGCCCGCCTCCCAATGATAGGCGGTGCGAACAGGCTCCGGAATCTCGAACTGAAACGTTTCCGTCAGGGTCGCACTGTCGGACAGCGCCGCGATCCATAAGTGAGGTGCATCAATGGTCGGAGCGGCGGGATTTGAACCCACGACCCCTAGTCCCCCAGACTAGTGCGCTAACCGGGCTGCGCCACGCT
>CAZVMY010000273.1:0-4668 GCA_964628955.1 uncultured Methylocystis sp. | reverse complement strand
GCCGAGCCCCTCGGTGACCTGGAGGCCCATCTGGATGATCCGGTCGGCCTTCGAGTGGCCTAGCGCCTGCGCGTCCGTGTTCGCGACCACGAACTCGACACCTTCGAGCTTGCACTCGATCATATTGTTGACGGCGTTGCCGCCGGCGCCGCCGCAGCCGAACACGGTGATCCGCGGCTTCAGCTCGCGAATGTCGGGGGCCTTGAGGGTGATCGTCATGGGTCGCCTCTTCGATCTTTCTGGTGTCGCGCGCCGTCTGCTTCGGAATCAGAAACTGTCTTTGAGCCACCGCCCCATGCGGGACAGGTAGCCGTCGGTGCCAGTGGCGGAAAACAGCCCCTCGCGGCCTGGCTCGAAATGTTCGAGGCTCGCGAACTGGGGGTAGACGAGAAGTCCGACCACCCCCGCGAACGCGGGATTCTTCGCCGATTCGGGAAGGCCCTTGATGCCGACCGGCCGGGCGGCTCGCGCCTGGCATCCGAGGATCTGGCTCGCGAGCTGCGGCATCCCGGCGAGTTGCGAAGCCCCGCCGGCGAGGACCACGCCGCGCAGCGTCGAGCCGGCGAAGCCAGCCGCCTTCAACCGATCGCGGACGAGTTCGAGGATCTCTTCCACGCGCGGCTTGACGATGCGGGTGAGCCGGCCGCGCGGAATCATCGCGGACTGGCCGCGCTCCTCCTCGACGACCTGGGGAATGCCGATCAGATCGCGCTCGTCGGCAGCGGTCTCGACGCAGGACGCCGAAAGCGCCTTCAGCCGCTCGGCATCGTCCAGCCGCATCGACAGGCCGCGGGCGATGTCCATCGTCACGTGGTGGCCCCCGACCGCGATCGCGTCGAGGTGAACCAGATGGCCGCCCGCGAAGACCGCGACGCTGGTCGTGCCGCCGCCCATGTCGATCGCGGCCGCGCCCATCTCCGCCTCGTCGTCGACGAGCGTGGCCAGCGCGGACGCGTAGGGCGTCGCCACCACCGCATCGATGGTCAGGTGACAACGTTCGACCGCCAGCATGAGATTGCGGACGGCCGGCGTGTCGCAGGACGCCACGTGCATGTCGACGCCCAGCCGCTCGCCGAGCATGCCGCGGGGATCGCGGATGCCACGGGCACCGTCCAGCACGAAACCGGTCGGCAACGAATGCAGCACCGCGCGACCGCCTGGCATCGGGTGAGCAGTGGCGGCATCCATGACCTTGTTGACGTCGCGCTCGGCGATCGCACGCCCGGAGAGCGCGACTTGTGCCCGGAACGTCTGGGACGCGATGCGCCCGCCGGTAATCGCCACGATGGCGCCTTCGATCTGGACGCCGGCCATGCGTTCGGCCGCATCGACCGCGTGGCGGATGCTGCGCTCCGCCTCGTCCATGTCGACGACGATGCCACCCTTGAGGCCGCGCGATCTCTGATGGCCGATGCCGAGCACCTGCGCCCGGTGCGTGCGGCCCCGCAGCACCTCCGCCTCGTCCGCCGGATCGAGCCGCGCGATCAGGCAGGCGACCTTGCTCGTGCCGACGTCGAGAACGGACAGGACCGCGCTCTTGCGCGGGCCGAGCGGCCGCATCTTTGGGGTAAGCCCGTGCCGGATCGAGGTCATGCGCGTCCCTTCACCTTGGGAAGCTTCTTCTCGAATGCCTCGATGCGCTGTGACGCCGCTTCCTCGCTGAGCCGGAACGCGACGCGGCCGGGCACGCGCAGATCGACCACGAGGATGTCCTTGTCGAGGACCTGGGCCTCGCGATCGAGCTTCGCCAGCGTCCGCAGCGCATCCACGGGCCGGGTTTCGGGCAGCTTCACGTCGACGCCGTTGGCGAGCTTCAGCGTCCAGCGCCGTTCCGACACGAGGATGCCGGCCCGGATCCGGCCCTTCATCTCCGGCACCTGGTCGAGCAGCGCGGCGTATTCCTTGACCCGCAGGTTCGCCCCGCTGCCGACCACGTGCGGCAGACGCTGGAAGCGGGCATCCTGGAACTCGTCGATCACGGTGCCGTCGGCCGAAACGACATGCACCAGCCCGTCGCGCTGCCACAGCGCGAACGGCGTACGTTCGGTGACGGTGATCACGAGGTGATCGGGAAAGAGCTTGCGCACGGTGGCGTCGGCGATCATCGGCACCGCGCGCAGGTTGGCGCGGACCTGCCCGACGTCGAGAAACGGAAGCGATGCGGCGGCAGAGATGCCCGCAGCCTTGAAGACCTCCTCGGTTCCAAGCTCGCGGTTGCCGCCGATGGCGACGGTGGCAACCCCGAAACCGAGCATCCGTGCGGCGAGATCGCGCGGCGCGCCGTGGGCGGAGCGGAACGCCTCATAGTGGCCGCCGAGGATCGCCCCGGCCAGCGCGCTGCAGCCGATCAGCAGAAGGGCCGCGGCGGACCCCATGCCGCGGCGCACGACGAAGCTCCGCGACCCGACCCGGATGGCACTTCGGCCGAAGCTGACGAGCGCGCGGCGGGGTACGACGTCGCGCGGCGCGTCGGGGCCTAGAAAGGCCCTCAACGATCGAGCGAAGCGTCCTCCACCATCCATCGCACCAGCTCACCGAAGGAAAAGCCCGCATGGGCGGCCAACTCGGGCACAAGCGAGGTCTCGGTCATGCCGGGTTGCGTGTTGACCTCGAGCCAGACGAGCGTGTCGGTCGCGTCGTCGTACCGGAAGTCGGACCGCGTCACCCCGCGACAGCCGAGAGCCACATGGGCCCGCACGGCCATTTCTTGGACGCTTTGGTAAATATTTGGTTTAATTTTTGCCGGCAGGACGTGGATTGAGCCGCCGGCGGCGTACTTTGCCTCGTAGTCGTAGAACTCGCCGGCCGACGGCAGGATTTCGATGACGCCGAGCGCCTTCGGCCCGTCCGCCTCGCCCATGACCGCGCAGGTCAGCTCCCGGCCGGGAACGTAGCGCTCGACCAGCATGAGGTCGCCGAGCGGCCAGTCGGCGGTGGCGAGTTCCTGCGGCGGGTGCGACCGGCCCGCTTTGACGATGAAGACGCCGAAGGACGAGCCGTTGGCGAGCGGCTTGGCGACGTAGGGCGGTTCCATGACGTGGCGTTCCGCCACCTCGAAGCGGGACGCGACCATCCCCGGCGCCACGCTGATGCCGACCGTCACCGCGAGGCGCTTGGCCAGTTCCTTGTTCATGGCGAGCGAGGACGCCAGCACGCCCGAATGCGTGTAGGGAATTCGCAGAATCTCCAGCACGCCCTGCACCGTGCCGTCCTCGCCGAACGGGCCGTGCAGCGCGTTGAACACGACGTCCGGTTTCAGCGCGGCCAGCACCTCGGCGACATCGCGCCCCATGTCGACCTCGGTGACGCGATAGCCCTCGCCTTCGAGCGCCCGCGCACAGCCGGCGCCGGTCTTGAGACTGACGGGCCGTTCGGCGGCGAGGCCACCCATCAGGACGGCGACATGTCTGGTCATGCGAGGCTCCTTGCCATGCGGCAGCCTCGCCGAACAGGGTGAACGAATGGTTGAGGGAAAGGCGCAGAAATCGACTTGAGACCGTTTCGGACCTGGTCTAGTCTGGCTAAGGAGAGAACACCATGCGCGCCGTCAATATGCTGGAAGCCAAGAGCACCCTGTCGAAGCTCGTGGAAGCCGTGGAAACGGGCGCGGAGCAGGAAATCATCATCGCCCGGAACGGCCGGCCAGCCGCCCGTCTGGTGCCGCTCGATACGGGCCCCCGGAAAGTCCGGCTCGGCCTGGCCCGCGACAAGTATCCGGATTTCGATTTCGAAGCCTTCGACGCAATGGATGCCGAAATCGAGCGCCTGTTTTACGGCGAGGACCAGTGAACCTGCTTCTGGATACGCATATCGCCATCTGGGCCATCGCACGACCGGAACTGCTCTCGCATCAGGCCGAAATCCTGATCAACGACCCAACCAATTCGGTTTTCGTGTCCGCGACCTGCATCCTGGAGATTGCCATCAAGCGGCAGCGCGGCGGCCGTGACTTACCGCCTTTTCATGCACCGGACGCGATCGCTCACTTCGAGGCGGCGGGCTTCGGGATGATTCCGATCGAGGCAAGCCATTGCGCCCATGTCTCCACCCTGCCCGACATCCATCGCGACCCATTCGACCGGTTGCTGATCGCGCAGGCGCTGCTGGAACCCTTCCGGCTGCTGACCCGCGACCGGACGGTGGCGCGCTACAGCGACACGGTCATTCTGGTGTAGCGCTCAGACACCGAGATCGCCCTGTCCGGCGCCAGGGTCGCCGGCCGTCTTCTCGCGGCGCGCCTTCCGGAAGACGCTCTGGTCGATCCACGGCAATTGCGGCCCCCAGCCCTCGAACAGGTTCTCGATCGTGAGGATCTGGATGCGCGGAAAGGACGTGCGCCATTCCTGGTCGCCGGCCGGCTTGTAGAGCCCGGCCGCGGCGGCCTACCAAGGCGCTTCACGCCATAAGAAGTTCGCCTGGTAGCTGGAGGCCATCAGCGACACATGCGCTTCCAACGGCGGACGCAGTTCGAATGCCCTCGGTTCCCGGGCGAAATTCCACAAGCGCACCAGCCGCCAATCCTTGCGACGTCTCTCAGCAACGGTTAGCTCGTTTCGGGTGAATTCCCGCCGGTCATCATCTCGTCGAAGGCGCGCTCGGCGCTCTCGTTCCAGTGCCAGGTGTCCTCGAAGGCCTCGATCTGGCTCTGGCTGCGTTCGCCGTCCGGCG
>CAZVMY010000272.1:2022-4696 GCA_964628955.1 uncultured Methylocystis sp. | reverse complement strand
ACCTCGGCGATCGGCTCGTCGAGGCCCGGATTGGATGTTGCGGCGTAGCGCCCCGATATCGGATGGCGCCATTCACCCCCGTAGTAGAGGCTGCGGCCGGCCGGAGCTGGCTTGTCGAGCATAAGAAGACCCCAATGCGTTTCCAGGGCTCTTGCTCCGGCCCTCCAAGTCCAGTTTCGCGCAGCGCCGCCGGCGCTTCCAAGACTTTATCCCTTGGGCACCCAAGCCGATATGATCGTTCGGGCTCGCCGTCGGGTTCAGCTGCCCGCAGCCGCCATTTCCGCCTCGGTGTCGTCCTGCTCCATGCCGTCGAGCAGCGCGATTTCCTCATTGGAGGCGCCGAGCCTGCGCCAATCGTCGCTCTTGGGAACGATGCCCTGATAAGAACGCAGCTTCGCCTGCGGGATATGCGGCTCGACGAGACCGAGCGGGGAAGCGCCGGCGGCATGCTTGCGCGCTGCATCGATCATCACCCGGCGGAACTGCACGATCGCGATGTCGCTCGCGCCGAGGCGCTCGCTGGTACGGTCGGCGATCGGGCCCATCGACTCCCACATCATGATGTCCTGGTTGGGAATTCCGGGCACGCCGGTGAAATCCCCCAGCTTCATCGCCTTGCGGTCCTGCAGGTAGTTGTTCTCCCGCTTGCGCAGCATTGGCTTGTAGGTCTTGTCGAGATCGATGCCGACCTGCGCCACGCAGAACTTCCGCCAGCTTTCCTGATCGATGCAGTCGTCATTGCCCCATGCGATGAAATGGAAATAGCTCGACACGTCGTCCTTCGGCACGATCACCGTCGCGACGTTATAGGAAGAGTTGGGGGGGATCAGCGCGGCGAAAGGCGCAACGAATACGGTCAGCCTCACATAGTCGTGGGTCTGCGCATTGGTGATCGGGCGGCGCAGCGCAGCGTAGCGGAAGCCGTAGTTGGTCAGCTGGACCTGGATGCGCGGGTTCTTGTCGGTCGACGGACGCGTCCAATGCGTCGCGGTCGCGCCGGCGGTCGTCACGCGCGAGGGCTTCATGTCGGAGGAGTGCAGGCTCGAGGAATGAGCCGAGTCGATCTGTCCTTCCATGATCTGGGCCCAGTTGCAGGGCAGATCGATCTTCACGATCGAGACCTTCGCCTCGGGCGTGGGCGCCCACGGCGGAGCCTCGAATTCCGGCATTTGGTCCTTCGGACCCATATAGACCCAAATGAAGCCTCCCGCCTCCTGGGTCGGATACGCCTTGTGCTGGACCTTATCGGCAAAGCCGCTTTCTGCCGGCTCCGACACCATTTCGAGGACCTTGCCGTCCACGTCGAACTTCCAGCCGTGATACAGGCAGCGAAGGCCACACTCCTCGTTGCGGCCGAAGAACAGCGAAGCCTTGCGATGCGGGCAGTACTCGCCGAGCACCCCGATCCGTCCGTCGGTATCGCGGAAGGCAACGAGATCCTCGCCGAACAGACGGACGCGGACAGGCGCGCCGTCGCTTTCGATGAGCTGCTCCGACAGCAGCGCGGGCACCCAATGACGCCGCATGAACTGACCCATCGGGGCCTCGCCTTCCACGCGGCAGAGCAATTCGTTCTCTACGTGGGTCAGCATCGCATTCGCTCCAGATTTGACGGCCGGGCTAGTCAGCCGGATAATACTTAGATATCTAAGTCTCACATTATTCGGAATTCAAGCGCTTGTCGAGACGGCGCCGCGCGGAGGTTTGGATGAGCGATCAGGAGCAGTGGCTAAAGGCCAGGATCGTGGGGAAGGAGGCGGTCGCCGACGACATCGTCATGTTCGATCTCAGGCCGCTGGATGAGAACATGCTCGAGCCCTACACCCCCGGGGCTCACCTGGCGGTCAAGGTGCCGAACGGCGAGACGCGGAAGTACTCGCTCTGCAACGGTCCGGACGAAGCCGAGGGCTATGTCATCGCCGTCAAGAAGGAACATGGCGGCCGGGGCGGGTCCGTCAGTCTGATCGATCAGACCAATGTCGGCGACGAGATCCTGATCTCGGCGCCGCGCAACGATTTCTCGCTGAAGGACGGCCCGTCGAGCTACATTTTCATCGCAGGCGGCATCGGAATCACGCCGATCCGCTCGATGATCCGCCATCTGATGGCGACGCGCGGGAAGCCCTTCAAGCTGTATTACTTCACGCGCACACCGGCGATGATGGCCTTCCGGGAGGAGTTCTCCGGGCCGGAATTCCGGGGCAAGGTCGTCATCCACCACGATAACGGCGACCCCGACAAGGCGTTTGACCTCTGGCCGGTCCTTGAAGACCCGAAGGGGGCCCATCTCTATTGCTGCGGCCCGCGGGGCCTGATGGAGGCGGTGCGGGACATGACCGGCCACTGGTCCTCGGCCGCCGTCCATTTCGAGGATTTCGGTGCGGCCAAGGCGAAGCCGGAAGACAACACGCCCTTCACCGTCGAACTGGCCAAGAGCGGCGAGATCTTCGAGATTCCCGTCGACAAGTCGATCCTCGAGGTGCTGCGCGAGGCGGGAAAGACGCTGCCCAGCTCCTGCGAAAGCGGGACTTGCGGCACCTGCAAGACGCGATTGGTCTCAGGCGAGCCCGACCATCGCGATCTTGCGCTCTCCGAGCAGGAGAAGGCGCGAAACATCATGATCTGCGTCTCCCGCGCCAAATCCGGCGCCCTCGTTCTCGATCTCTAGCGAGGC
>CAZVMY010000272.1:0-1922 GCA_964628955.1 uncultured Methylocystis sp. | reverse complement strand
CCTCACCAGTTCCATGTCGCCCATGTCCGCAGTGCCGCTGCGGCCGGCAAGCACATCCTGGTCGAGAAGCCGATGGCGCTGCGGCTGGAAGACTGTCGCGCCATGATCGATGTGGCTGCAGAGGCCGGTGTCCACTTGGCCGTCGGCCACAGCCATTCTTTCGATCTGCCTTATCTACGCACCGCCGAGCTGATCCGATCGGGCCGTTTCGGCCGCCCGCGCCTGATCGTTGGAAGCAACTATACGGACTTCCTGTACCGGCCGCGGCGGCCCGAGGAACTGGACACGGCCCGAGGTGGCGGCGTCGTCTTCAGCCAGGCGGCGCATCAGCTTGATGTCGTCCGCCTTCTCGCTGGGGCGGAGATCGAGTCACTGCGGGCGGTTACCGCGCGCCTCGACCCCGCCCGGCCGACGGAAGGCGCCTATCAGGCCTTCCTGCTGTTCGAGAACGGAGCCAGCGCGACGCTGACGTATAGCGGGTATGGGCGGTACGACACCGACGAGCAACTCGGCTGGTTCGGCGAGCTCGGGCAGCGTCGCGATCCATCGCAGTACGGCGCCGCGCGTCGGGCCCTCGCGCCGGTCTCGACGCCGGAGGAGGAAGCTGCGCTCAAGGAGGAGCGCGCCTATGGTACGTCCGCGACCGTTGCGGGCCGGACGGCACCCGCCGCTCATAATCATTTCGGCCATTTCCTGGTCTCCTGTGACGGGGCCGACCTGCGCCCCATGGCGGATGGGGTCCGTGTCTATGCCAATGATCGAGAATGGCTCGATCCATTGCCGGCGCCAGCTGTGCCGCGCGCTGAGGTGGTCGACGAGCTGCATGCCGCGGTCAGGTTCGGCGTCCCGCTGCTTCACTCCGGCGAATGGGGTATGGCGACGCTCGCAGCTTGCCTCGCGATCCTCGAATCGGCCGCCACCGGACGAGAGGTTCGGCTCGGCAGCCAAAGCACGGCCTCTGCTCGCGGCTGAGTACAACGCGTTGTTCGGCGTCGCGTGCGGATAGGGAAATAGGCATGGCTTGGTTTGCGGGCAGGCTGGGCGAGACCTTCGCCATTCTCTCTGTCCTGGCCTTCGCTTATGGCGGGGTCTCGATCGCAAAGGCGAAGCTCTACGGAAAGGGCGATGGCGGCGCCGTGCTTTCGGTGGTGTTCACGACGCTGCTGTCGGGCCTTGTCTGGGCGGTGGCGGGAACCCCGGCCGGCAGCTTGCCGGACACGCCGGGCCTGATGATCGGGCTTGCCTGGTTCGCCGTCTCCGGCCTGCTCGCCACGGCGCTGGCGCGCATCCTGTACTTCATGTCGGTGCGCGATCTGGGTGCAGTGCGCGGATCGGCCGTGAAGCGTGCCATCCCTTTCTTCGCGGGAGTCTTCGGGGTCCTTTTTATGGGTGAGACGCTGAACTCCAATAAGCTTCTCGGCCTGGGATTGATCGCCGTCAGCATCGCGGCTCTGGTCGCGGTCGACCTGGCTCGCCGCGGCGGCAGCGAGGCGGATGCGGTGGCGTCGATCGGCTACGCATGGGGGACTGCATCGGCACTGTGCTACGCCTCGGCCTATGTGGCCCGCAAGTTGGGCCTCGGCTATGTGCCTGATGGCGCACTCGGCACCTTCGTCGGCTCCATGGCGGCCGTGGCGTATTACGCATTCGCCGTCTCCTTCACTGCCCGCGCGAGAACGGCGACATTCGCTGCCCTGTCCCTGAAGAACAACTGGGCGGTGGTGGCCGCCCTCTGTTTCTCTATCGGCCAGATCTGCAACTTTTATGCGATCCAGCACACCGCCATCTCGACTGTCGGGGCGATCCAGTCGCTCGAGGTTTTCGTCTCGATGGTGATTGCGACGGTCGTGCTTCGGACCGAACGCGCGCCCGGCTGGATCACGATCGCAGCGGCGGTGGCAGCCACCATCGGCGTATTGCTT
>CAZVMY010000271.1:0-4716 GCA_964628955.1 uncultured Methylocystis sp. | reverse complement strand
CTGCGGCGCCTGCGGCAGCGCATAGAACTTGCCGGGATGGATGCGGCTCGGCACGAGGACGTCGCGCGCGCCCTCGGGCGACGAGGCCGTCAGGATCGGTGTCTGGAACTCGAAGAAGCCGGCGGTTTTCATGCGCCGGCGCATGGAATCGATGACTTCGCCGCGCAGCATGATGTTGCGATGGAGCTTCTCGCGCCGCAGGTCGAGGAAGCGATAGGTGAGCCGCGTTTCCTCCGGATACTCGAGGTCGCCGAAGACCGGCACCGGCAGCTCGGCAGCGGGGCCCAGGACCTCGATCTCGGTGACGAACAGTTCGACCTGCCCGGTCGCGAGATTGGCGTTCTCGGTGCCGGCTGGCCGCCTGCGCACGCTGCCATCGACGCGGATCACCCATTCCGAGCGCAGCTTCTCGGCGTCGCGGAAGGCGGGCGAATCCGGATCGACGACGATCTGGGTGAGCCCGTAATGGTCGCGCAGATCGACGAAGATCACCCCGCCGTGGTCGCGGATGCGATGACACCAGCCCGACAGCCGGACGCTCTCGCCGATATGCGCCTCGCGGAGCGCGCCGCAGGTGTGGGTTCGGTAGCGGTGCATGAAGACGGTCCGACTGGAGAACGGCGCCCTTCTCACGCTGGCGTGGCGGTCTTTGTCAAGCTTGCGGCGGTACCGGTCACGACTTCCGTGGCGGGTCTGCCGCCCCCTTTTCAAGCCGGGCGACCGTGCCCAAGGTTCATAACAGAACGAAAAGAACCGGAGGAAATCGCATGAAACGAGGCATCATCGGGCTCACGCTTCTGGTCCTGCCGCTGATGACGGTGGCCGCCGTCGCACAGGACGCCGCAGGAGTATGGCTGCGCGAGAACGGACAGTCGCGCGTCCGTGTCGCGCCGTGCGGCGCGGCGCTGTGTGGTCATGTCATCTGGCTCGCCAATAACGATGGCCCGTCCCAGGTGGGCCAGCGCGTCTTTTTCGACATGAAGCCGGATGGTCCCGGCAAATGGTCCGGCAGCGCCTTCAATCCGGAGGACGGCAAGACCTATGCCGGTGGTATGAGCGTCAACGGCAAGACGCTGGTCACGCGCGGCTGCGTGCTTGGCGGGGTGATCTGCCGTTCGGTGTCCTGGTCGCGCGTGGAGTGACCCTCATTCGGCCGGCAGCGCCAGCCCGCGCTGCACGGCCGGCCGGGCCTTGACGGCCCCGAGCCAGCGTTCGACGTGCGGGAAGGCCGCGATGTCCTGGCCCTGCCGTTCCCAGGCCTTGATCCAGCCGACGCAGGCCATGTCCGCGATCGAGTATTCGCCTGCGAGGAACTCCTGGTCGGCGAGCCGCCGGTCCATCACGCCGTACAACCTCGTCGTTTCGGCCGTGAAGCGATCGATCGCGTAGGGCAGTTTTTCGGGAGCAACGACGCGGAAGTGGAACGTCTGGCCAGCCATCGGCCCGAGCCCCGCCATCTGCCAGAAGAGCCATTGTTCGACCTCGACCCGCCGACGCTCGTCGGTCGGGTAGAACATCCCGGTCTTCCGTCCGAGATATTGCAGGATCGCTCCGGACTCGAAAACCGAGATCGGCTGGCCGCCGGGGCCGTCCAGGTCGACGATCGCAGGCATCTTGTTGTTGGGGGAAATGGCGACGAAAGCAGGCTTGTGCTGATCACCCTTGGCGAGATTTACCGGGCGGACGACATATTCGAGACCGCATTCCTCCAGCATAATCGCGACTTTCCAGCCGTTGGGGGTCGGCCAGTAGTGAAGCTCGATCGGTTTCGATGCCGTCATGTGCGGGTCCGGGACTGGCGGGGCGCTTGTTCATCCCTAAGGCACCTTGCGGTTGGCTGAAAGCCGATTCCGGACCGTCGACGTCAACAGCCGCGCCCCATCGAGCGGTCCGATCACAAACGTGTATCCGGCGGCTCTGCAGGCGACTCCGGCCTTGCGGCGCTCCCCTGATCGGTGCGGTACTGAGGGTTCACTCAGGGGTTGCAATCCATGATGGTCCGCTCAGGTCTCCGCCTCGCAGCCCTCGGGGTCGCGGGTGCCCTCGTCTTCACCGCACAGGCTGCGGTTGCTCAGACGCTGCCGCTGGCCAATCCATTGCGGGCACAGACCCAGTCGGCGGACGAAAGCCGGACCAAGGCGCAGAAGCCCAAGCGCCAGCGAAGCGCCAAGCAGCTCGCCAGCGACGAAAAGCTTCGCACCTGCGGCAAGGAATGGCGTAACGACAAGACGGCGCTCCAGGCCAAGGGCTATACTTGGATCAGGTTCTCCTCGGAGTGCCGCAAGCGCGCCTGAGGATTTACCCGTACCTCGTCGGCAACGGCTTCGGTCCTATGTATGTTGCAGCGGCAGCGGCAGAGGACGGAGCGGTCTTGGATTTTCAGGCTTACGCGCAGCAGGTGATCGCCTTCATCCAGGCCAACCAGACCTGGGGCCCGGCGATCGTCTTCACTCTGGCGTTCCTGGAGTGCCTCGCGGTGATCTCGCTCCTGGTACCGTCGACCGTGATTCTCGTCGGGTTGGGCGTGGTCATCGTGGCGGGCGGACTGCCGCTGACGCCGCTCATCGTTGCGGCGGCCTGCGGCGCCTTCATGGGCGACTGGCTCTCGTTCGGCCTGACCCGGCAGTATCGCGAGCGCCTGCTGGACAGCCGTCTTTTGCGGAGCCAGAAGACGGCCGTCGAGAAAACGTCGGTGTTCTTCGAGAAGTACGGCTGGGCCGGGGTGTTCTTCGGGCGCTTCGTCGGGCCGCTGCGCGCGACGGTGCCGATCGCCGCCGGTCTATCGCCGATGTCTCTTCTGTCGTTCCAGATCGTAAACGCCCTGTCGGCGATCGCCTGGGCCGTCCTGATCCTCGGCGGCGGCTCCCTCCTCGGCGAAAGCCTGAGCTGGTTCACAACGTCTTTTTGAAGCCCTCGTGGCTGCGCTGGAAGCCGAGCCGCTCATAGAAGCGGTGGGCATCACCACGTGCCTTGTTCGACGTGAGTTCCATGAGCCTGGCGCCGCGCTGCGCAGCCTCGCGTTCGGCAAACGCCATCATGACGGCGCCCACACCATGCCCCCGCATGTCGCGCCGCACGTGCACGCTCTCGATCTTGGCGCGCGTGCGGCCCCTGCCCACGAGCCCCGGAATGATCGTGATCTGAAAAGTTCCGATCACCCGCCCCTGAACCTCGGCCACGAACACCGTGTTGTCGGGGCTCCCGTCGATCGCGGCGAAGGCCGCCCGATAGGCAGGCCGGGTCTCGCTCGACCAGCCGTCGCCATGACCGCCGGCCGGATCGCCGGTGAAGATCCTTACGATTGCCTCGATGTCCTCGTCGCGAGCCGGGCGCACCTCGATCGGGCCCGGGTGCAGCACCCGCTCGAGATCGAGCACCGCGCCGGTCTCGGTCTGGCGCTCGCTGACGGCCGCGAACCGCTCGGCGAGGTAGAAGGCGATCGCACCCGCGTTGGCCGGATGGACGTCCAGAACGATCCGGGCGGCTTCCGGATCGCCGTCGAGGACGCGATGCAACAGCGCCCGGCCAAGCCCCCGCCTCTGAGCGGTCGGATGAACGTAGAGCCGGGTCAGGCCGATCGCCTCGCCCCGCCGGCGCGAGGAACTCGTGCCGACGAGGCGGCCGTCGCGCTCCGCGACGAACAGGCTCTGACCGGGATCCTCCACTTGCGCCTTCAACGCGTCCGGCGCGTGCCAGACGTTGGTGATCTCGCGGACGCGTTCCGCTCCGAAGATGCCGTCGTAGGTGGCGTGCCATGTCTCGACCAGCAGCTGCCGCAGCGCCGCCACGTCCGCAGCAGCGGCGGGCCGGATCACGAAGCCCGGCGCGTCCATCAGGTCGATCCGGGCAAGGTCCGGCTGAAAAACAGCTCGACCGAACGCGAAATGTCACCGAGCTCGCGCATGCGGCCGGCGTGTCCGTAGCCGAGCTTCCGGTAGAGCGCATGGGCGCGCACGAAACGGCCGTCCGACCAGAGCTCCACGATACTGGCACCCCGACGGGCCGCCTCGGTCTCCGCCGTGCGGGTCAGGACCGTTGCGATGCCGCGGCCCTGGCGGTCCGGACGAACGTAGAGCCGATGCAGTTCGGCGACCCCGTCCCTTGGAAAATCCACCGCGACGCAGGCCGCAACGGCGCCAGCCTCGTCGTCCACCACCCAGAAGCGTCCGTCCGGCCCATAAGCCGCGGCAGGCCGGAGCAGGTCGTTCAGGTCGTCATGGGGATCGACGTAGCAGCCCGGATAATCGGCGAAGCACAGGGCGAGCAGACCGAAAAGGCCCTGCGCATCGCGGTCCTCTGCCGCCCGGAGGCGAAGACTGCCCGGAACGACCGGCCCGCTCATTCGATGCCGAGCTTGCGCTTCAGCAGGTCGTTGACGGCGCCGGGCGCCGCCTTGCCGCCCGTCGCCTTCATCACCTGGCCGACGAACCAGCCGAGCAGCGTGGGCTTGGCCAGCGCCTGCTGCACCTTGTCGGGATTGGCTGCGATCACCGCGTCGACGGCGGCCTCGATGGCGCCGGTGTCGGTCACCTGCTTGAGCCCGCGCGCCTCGACGAGCGCATGCGGGTCGCCTCCTTCGGTCCAGACGATCTCGAACAGGTCTTTCGCGATCTTGCCGGAGATCGTGCCGTCGGAGATCAGATCGATGATCGCTCCGATCTGCCCGGCACCGACCGGCGACGCGTCGATGCCGCGCCCCTCCTTGTTCAGACGCCC
>CAZVMY010000270.1:0-4717 GCA_964628955.1 uncultured Methylocystis sp. | reverse complement strand
CCGCACGACGGTGACCCGCGGCACGCTCAAGCTCGAACTGACCGAGAGCCTGGTGATGGAGAACCCCGAATACGCCGCGCAGATCCTGACTCGCATCCGTGAACTCGGCGCCGGCCTCTCGCTCGACGATTTCGGCACCGGCTATTCGTCGCTCGCCTATCTCCAGCGCTTCCCGTTCGACACCATCAAGATCGACCAGAGCTTCGTGCGCCACTCCAACCGGGGCAGTCGCCCGGTGATCCTGCGCTCGATCATCGCGATGGCGCATGATCTCGGCATGCAGGTCGTGGCTGAAGGGGCGGAATCCGATTCCGACGCCGTCGAGTTGTACCAGATGGGCTGTGAATACGGGCAGGGCTATGCCTTCGGCGAGCCGATGACCGCCGCCGAAGCGCGCCGCCTCGTCGGCGCCTCCCAGAGCGAGGCGGCTTAGCCGACCGGTTCGACGTCGACCTCGACCTCGAGCGACTGGCCGCCCGAGCCCACGATCACCCCGGCGATCGGCGAGACGTCGGCATAGTCGCGCCCCCGCGCGGTCTGGATGTGGTCCTGCCCGACCCGGATCGCGTTCGTCGGATCGAGCCCGATCCATCCGGCATGCGGCCCGCACCAGACCGAGACCCAGGCGTGGGTCGCGTCGGCACCAACGAGACGTTTCCGGCCCGGCGGCGGGATCGTGCGGATGTAGCCCGAGACGTAGACGGCCGGAATGCCGAGACCACGCAGCCCGGCGATCATGACATGCGCGAAATCCTGACAGACGCCGCGGCGCTGACGAAAGGCCTGTTCGAGGGGTGTCGAGACGATGGTCGACGTCGGATCATACGCAAAATCGCGCCGTATCCGGTTCATGAGCTCGACGGCGCTTTCCAGAATGGGGCGATCGGCCGGGAAGCTCAAGGCGGTATAGGCGACGATCTCCGGGAGCGGGGTAACCAGGCGACTCGGGAAGATCGCATGAACCGGCGACATCGCCGACAGATCGGTCGACGCGAGCGCCAGATCGCGCACGGCCTCCCAGCGCTCCGACAGATCGAGGGTGGGCTCTTCGGTCTGGCGCACGTCGACCCGCGAACGGACCTCGACCTTGAGCTCCCGATGCGGCCTGTCGATGGTGAGCGTGGTGACCGCGTTGCCGAAAAAGCAGGTGCCATCCCATCGCTCGGCCGCGCGAGGCGTAACCTCCAGCTTGCTGGACAGGATGATCTGCCCTGAATCGGCCCGTGGAAAGAGCCGCAGCACGCACCGCGCAAACGGCACCGGGGCGCCGTAGACGTAAGTGGTCAGGTGCCGGACGTCGTAGATCATGCCAGCCCTGCGCTGACGGAGATGGCGGCCGGACCCTGGAGGAAATATCGGGCGGCGATCGCGTCCGACAGGCTCATCAGGGCCTGTTCCACAGCCAGAACGCGGCTGCGGTCGAACTCCGCGACGTCGGCGGTGGCGAGCGCGGAGGTTATCCCGCGCGAGATTCGACGCGGCGCTTCCAGCATGCCGTCGTCCCGCAACTGCGGCAGGCGCGAGATCTCGTCGTCGAGCCTTTCGAGCTGAAAGGCCACGGATCGCGGGTTGAACTGGTCGAGAACCACCATGTCCAGCACCGGCGCCGTCGCCGCGCCTAGCAGATATCGCGAGCGGTAGGTGATCGGCGAATCGGTCAGATCGAGCAGCACGTCGAGGCAGTTCTGCGAGGCCGCAGGATCGGCGAGCGTGCGCACGAACCGGCAGGTGGTGATGCCGCGCTCGAGTCGCCGGCCGATCTCGAGGAAGCGCCAGCCATCACCCCGGAACATGTTCTCCTGGGCGAGGCCCGAGAACGCGGCCATGCCCCGCAGGGCCGCCTCGGCGCTTTCGTGCGCCATGCCTTCGGTTTCCGGAGCATGGCTGCCGCGTTCGAGTCGCCGGACGACGTCGCCGATCAGCCGCCAGGCGTCGGTCGAAAGCCGCTCGCGGATGACGGAGGCGGTCCGCCGCGCTTCCAGCATCGAGGCCGCGGCGGAGCCGTAATGGGCCGGGTCGTGCAGCGCGGCTGCGATCTGGCCGGCCGCGGTGACGCCAGGCCCGGCGGCCGGTGCTGCGCCCCAGGCGACCAGCAGCCGGATGAGCCGTGCCACCGCGTCGGCTCTGCCGTCGGGCGCTAGCCTGTCCGGCTCGACCATCCGTGCGAGCAGCGTCCGGACGACCCTGAGCGTCGCCTCGGTCCGCTCGAAGTACCGGCCGAGCCAGAACAGGTTGTCGGCAGCACGGCTCGGCAGGTTTCCCAGTACCCGCCGGATCGTGACCTTGTCCGCGGTCGGCAGCAGCGTGGTCAGTTCGACGGGCACGTCCGAAAGCACCCAGACGTCGCAGGATCGGGCGCCTTCCTGCATGGACAGGGCCCGCACGTCGGGCCGGTCCGAAATGCGGCAGAAGCCGCCCGGCAGCACGTGCCATCCGTCAGCCGTCGCGGCCGCGAAGACGCGGAGCGTAAAGGGTCTGGGCTCCAGCCTGCCGTCTTCCCAGACCGGGGTCGTCGAGAGCTTCACGACCTCCTGTCCGACGAAATCGCCGCCGCGCGCGCGGATGTCGGAGATCCAGGCCTCACGCGTCGTGCGGTCGAGTTCGGCCGGAACGACGCTGGCCGCCGACCCGGGGCGGCTCTGCCGGAAGGCAGGTCCGATCGCCATGTCGTCGAGCCGGGAGAGCACGGCCTCGCGCTCGTTGGCCTGGCCGCACCACCATGTGGCGACGTTCGGCAGCAGCAGATCTTCATCCAGAACCGTGCGCGCCAGCCCCGGGAGAAAGCTCATGAGCGCCGGAGACTCGACCACGCCGGCGCCAGGGGCGTTGCCCACCACGACCTGTCCGCGCCGCATCGCATGGAGCAGCCCGGGAATGCCGAGCTCCGACCCGCCGTTCAGCTCGAGCGGATCGGCGAAGTCGCCGTCGATCCGCCGCCAGAGGACGTCGGCGCGCTTCAGCCCGGCGATGGTGCGCACGTGCACCCGATCCTCGCGCATCACGAGATCGCCGCCCTCGACGAGCAGGAAACCCAGATATCGGGCGAGGTAGGCCTGTTCGAAATAGGTCTCGCTGAGCGGGCCCGGAGTCAGCAGGCAGATGCGCGGCTCCGTGCGCCGCGCCCGCGCCGCCAGTCCCTCGCGGAAGGCCTGAAAGAACGGCGCGAGCCGTTCGACGTTCATCGAGCGGTAGAGATCGGGAAAGGCGCGCGACAGCGCCAGCCGGTTCTCCAGAGCGTAGCCAGCGCCGGAGGGCGCCTGCGTCCGGTCGCCCAGTACCCACCAGCGTCCGTCGGGGCCGCGACCAAGGTCGGCGGCGTACAGCAGCAGATGGCGACCGCCGGGTGGCGCGGCGCCGACGAGAGGGTGCAGGAAGTCGGGGCTGCCGGACACGACCGCCGCCGGCAGCGCGCCGTCGGAGACGAGCTTCGCCGGGCCGTAGACGTCCGCGAGCACGGCCTCCAGCAGCCGTGCGCGCTGGGCGATGCCGGCGGCGATCCGCCGCCATTCCTCCCCGTCCAGCAACAGCGGCAGATGGCTGAGCGGCCACGGGCGCTCGCTCGCGTCGGTCGCTCCCGAGCCGAAGTCTGCACGCGCCCTGTAGGATACGCCCATGTCCGCCACGTGCCGGTCGGCCATGCCGAAACGACGGACGAGTTCGGCGGTCGACAGCTCGGCCCAGCCGTCGAGCAGCGGCTCCCAGCGCGTGCGTGGCCTTCCGTCCGGGTCGACCATCTCGTCCCGGACGCCGCCGATCGGCCGGTAATGGCCGGACATCGCCTGGCGACGCTCCGCGGCCGCACGGGAGCGCGACGACCTGGGGCTGGTCTGGCGTTGCTCGGCGCGCATCGAGGGTCAAGTCGACGTCGGCAGCCGGAGGTCGAGCGTCAGCGGAAAGTCCGGGTTCGGTTCGAGATCCGGAATGCCGATCAGCCCCGGCGTGTGGCCGATGTGCTCGAACCGCGCCAGCCGTCGCGCCTCCGCCTCGTAGCTGTTGACCGGAAGCGTGTCGTGATGGCGCCCGCCCGGATGGCTGACGTGGTAGACGCAGCCGCCGAGCGACCGCCCGGTCCAGATGTCGACGACGTCGAAGGTCAGCGGCGCATGCACCGGGATGGTCGGGTGCAGGCCCGAAGAGGGCTGCCAGGCCTTGAACCGGACACCGGCGACCGCTTCGCCGGTCCGCCCGGTCTCGCGCATCGGCAGACGCCGGCCGTTGCAGGTGAACGCATGCCGCCCGGCTACGAAGCCTTCGGCGCGGACCTGCAACCGCTCCACCGTGCTGTCGACGTAGCGGACTGTCCCTCCGATCATGCCCTCCTCACCAAGGACGTGCCAGGGCTCGAGGGCCTGCCGGAGTTCCAGCGTGACGCCGGCGTGCTGCACCTGGCCGAAGAACGGGAAACGGAACTCGCGCTGCGCCGCGAACCAGGTCGGATCGAAATGGTAGCCGGCCCGCCCGAGGTCGGCCAGAACGTCGAGGAAATCGGCCCAGACGAAGGCCGGCAGCATGAACCGGTCGTGCAGCGCCGTGCCCCAGCGAACCAGCCTGCCGGCCTGCGGCTCCCGCCAGAACCAGGCCAACAGCGCCCTCACGAGCAGTTGCTGGGCGAGACTCATGCGCGCATCCGGAGGCATCTCGAACGAGCGGAACTCGACCAGCCCGAGCCGTCCTGTCGGACCGTCGGGCGAGTAGAGCTTGTCGATGCAGATCTCGC
>CAZVMY010000269.1:3230-4772 GCA_964628955.1 uncultured Methylocystis sp. | reverse complement strand
GTGCGCATGACCAGATTGGAGGGCATCGTGTCGGCGATCTTCCAGCTGTCGCGTCCGAAGAGCAGCCGGGCGGCGCTCGCCGAGGCGACCGCGGCGAAGGTGATCTTGAAGACCTCGGCCGGCGCCACCCGCGCGACGAGGCTGCCGACGATCACGCCGATCACCACCGGCACCGCCCAGAGCCGCAGGATCGCCATGTCGACCGCGCCCTTGGACAGGTGCTTGCGGAACGAGCTGATCGACGTCGGAATGATCACCGCCAGCGAGGTGCCGACGCAGAGCGGCGCGCGGACCTCCTCCGGCACGCCCATGGCGCCGAATACCGAATAGAGGACGGGCACGATCACCGCCCCGCCGCCGACCCCGAAGATGCCGGCCAGAAAGCCGGTGACGGCGCCGGCCGAGAGCAGGGCGAGGGCGAGGAGCAGCAGTTCCTGGATGGGCAGACCGAAGAGCATGAACCGGGCCGGATGTCGGGCGCCGAAGCGCCGGGGATAGCCCTGCGACGCATCACGGTTCCGCCCGCAACGCAAGCCGCCGCAACGCACGCTCGCGCGATGCGGGTGGCGCCGCGTTGGTTCGCACATAGACGTTGCGGGCCGGCATGGAACCCGCTTACGGTCGGAGCAATCCGCCGGCTCCGCCTCGCACCGGCTGCCGGCCTGAACACGGGGAGTCCTCACATGATCCAGCTTCGCTCGTCCGTTTTCGCCGCCGCGGTCGCGGCCGCCCTGCTCGCGGCCGCCTCGTCCGTCGCCCTCGCCGAAGTCGTCTTCCACCGCGGCAACGACGGCGATCCCGAGACCCTCGACAGCCACAAGACCTCCGTCGTGTCCGAGGCGCATATCCTGCGTGACGTCTCGGAGAACCTGCTGATCCACAACATGAAGGGCGAGGTCGTCGCCGGCGCCGCCGAGAGCTGGTCGCAGGGCGACGACGGCGTGACCTATCTCTTCAAGCTGCGCGCGAACGGCAAATGGTCGAACGGCGAGCCGGTCAAGGCGTCCGACTTCGTGTTCTCGTACCGCCGGCTGATGAACCCGGAGACCGGCGCGAAATACGCGAACATCCTCTACAGCATCAAGAATGCCGAGAAGATCAACAAGAAGCAGGACGGCGCGAAGCTCGAGGATCTGGGTGTGCGGGCCGTCGACGACCTTACGCTCGAGATCAAGCTCGAACGGCCTACGCCCTATTTCCTCGAACTGCTGACGCACCAGACCAGCGCGCCCGTCAATCCGGCCGCCGTGCAGAAGTTCGGCGCCGATTTCGTCAAGGCCGAGAACTGGGTCGGCAACGGCGCCTATGTGCTCAAGGAATACGTTCCCAACTCGCACATCAAGCTTTCCAAGAGCCCGACGTTCCACGATGCGAAGAACGTCCAGATCGACACGGTGATGTACTATCCCTCACCCGATCTGGCGGCGGCGGCGCGGCGCTTCCAGGCCGGTGAACTGCACTTCACGACCGACATTCCGGCCGACCAGATGAAGTTCCTGCGCGAGAAGTTCGGCAGCCAAGTCTCCGTCGCGCCCTATCTCG
>CAZVMY010000269.1:0-3220 GCA_964628955.1 uncultured Methylocystis sp. | reverse complement strand
CAGGAAGAAGCCGTTCGACGACGTGCGCGTGCGGCAGGCGCTGTCGATGGCGATCGACCGCGAGTTCATCGCCGAGCAGGTCTGGGGTAGCACCATGGTGCCGGCCTATGGCTTCCTGCCACCCGGCCTCGCCAATTACGGCGCCTCGGTCGAGGCGAGCTTCAAGCCGCTCTCGCCGATCGAGCGCGAGGACAAGGCGAAGGCGCTGCTGAAGGAGGCAGGGTTCGGTCCTGGCAAGCCGCTGAAGGTCGAAATCCGCTACAACACGACCGACAACAACAAGAACACCGTGGTTGCCATCGCCGACCAGTGGAAGCAGGTGGGTGTCGAGACCACATTCATCAACACCGACGGCAAGACGCATTTCGCGCATCTGAGAAATGGCGGCGACTTCGATGCAGCGCGCGCCGGCTGGATCGCGGATTATGCCGATCCGCAGAACTTCCTGTTCCTGTTCCTGTCGGACAACACGGGCTTCAACTACTCGAAATACAACCACCCCGAGTTCGATGCTCTGATGAAGAAGTCGGACAACGAGACCGACCTCAAGAAGCGCGCCGAGATCCTCGCCCAGGCCGACGCGCTGATCGCCCGCGATCAGCCGAGCATCCCGGTGCTCTGGTACTCGACCAAGAACCTCGTCTCGACGAAGCTCAAGGGCTTCCAGGCGAACAGCCGCGGCGCCTTCGCCTCGCGGTTCATGAGGATCGAGAACTAGCGCGAAAGCCGCCGTCCGCGCGCCCGTGTGTGATCGCCGCTTGAACGACCTCACCCATAACCCGCAAAGGCGCCTCCCTCCCCCTCGCGGGGAGGGCGGGGAGGGGGGCGTTTCAACATGAGGCGCGGTTCCCGTGGCCGGCCTCCCCCCACCCTCACCCGCCCCACGAGGGGGCGGGAGGTGGCTGGCGTCGCGGCTTTCACCGGCCTTGCGGCATGCTGAGCTACGTCCTCCGCCGGGTCCTCTCCAGCGTTCCGACGCTGTTCCTCGTCGTCACGATCAGCTTCTTCCTGATCCGGATCGCGCCGGGCGGACCGTTCGATCTCGAGCGGGCTCTGGACGAGACGGTGATGAAGAACCTGCTCGCGATCTACCGGCTCGACCGCAGCCTGCCCGAACAATATCTGCTCTATCTGGGCGCGCTGCTCCGGGGCGATTTCGGGCCGTCCTTCGTCGTGCGGGATCTTACCGTCGCCGAGATGTTCCAGCGCGGCCTGCCGGTCTCGATCCGGCTCGGCGCGCTGGCCCTCGTGACCGCCGTCCTCATGGGTGGGACGCTGGGCGTGATCGCGGCCTTCCGCCAGAACAAGGGCGCGGATTATGCGGTGATCGGCCTCGCCACGGCCGGGATCACCATTCCCACGTTCGTCGTGGCGCCGCTGCTCCAGATCGTGTTCGGCCTCTGGCTCGCCTGGCTGCCGGTCGGCGGCTGGAACGGCGGCGCGCTGCGCAACACGATCATGCCGGTGCTGGTGCTGGCCCTGCCGCAGACGGCAGTCGTGGCGCGGCTTACCCGCGCCGCGATGATCGAGACACTGCGCGCCAACCACATCCGGACGCTGCGGTCGCAGGGGCTGCCAACGGCGACCATCGTGCGCCATGCGCTGCGCGGCGCCGCGCTCCCGGTCGTCTCCTATCTCGGCCCGGCCGCGGCGGCGCTCCTCACCGGCTCGGTCGTCGTGGAGACGATCTTCGGCATCCCCGGCATCGGCCGCTATTTCGTCGAAGGGGCGCTGAATCGTGACTACACGCTGGTCATGGGTACGGTCGTGATCGTCGGCGTGTTCGTGGTGGTGTTCAACCTCCTGGTCGACATCGCCTATGCGGTGCTCGACCCGAGGGTCCGTTACTCATGAGCGCCGTCGGGATCGACAGCGCCGCCGAGGTCGTCGGCCGATCGCTCTGGACGGACGCGCGTCTCCGGCTGATGAAGAACCGCGCCGCGGTCCTGAGCCTGTTCCTGCTCGGGTTGATGACGCTCGCCTGCCTCTTCGGCCCGTTCCTGACCGGCCATGCCTACGACAAGGTCTATCAAGACTACGTTCGCGTACCGCCGAGCCTCGTGCCCTATCCGCCCCCCGAGCAGGTGCAGCCGGCGCTGGAGCGCACGGCCAGCCGGCTCCGGGCCAGGGCCGAGGCGATCGCGGTCGAGGGGTCGCTGGCGCGCCTGACGCTGACCAGCACGAGCGCGCGGGCGATCGACGACCGCAGCCTCGCCTTCTTCGAGCGCTCGGACCTGTTCGGGCCGGTGAAGGTGCTGGCGCGGGAGGACGAGGGCCGGCGCCTGTCGATCGAAATTCCGCTGAAGCAGCAGTACTTCCTGTTCGGCACCGACGCGGTCGGCCGGGACCTGCTGACGCGAACGCTGATCGCCGGCCGGGTGAGCCTCGCGATCGGCCTGCTCGCGACGGGCGTGGCGCTCGTCATCGGCGTCACCTACGGCGCCGTCGCCGGCTATTTCGGCGGGCGGATCGACGATGTGATGATGCGCTTCGTCGACATCCTCTACGCGCTGCCGTTCATCTTCTTCGTGATCCTGCTCGTGGTGTTCTTCGGCCGGAACTTCGTCCTGATGTTCGTCGCGGTCGGCGCGATCGAATGGCTCGACATGGCGCGGATCGTGCGCGGCCAGACGCTGTCGATCCGGCGGCAGGAGGTCGTGCAGGCGGCCGAGGCGCTCGGTGTCGGCCACGGCGGCATTCTGCGGCGCCACGTGGTGCCGAACGTGCTCGCACCCGTGGTCGTCTACGTCACCCTGCTCGTTCCCAAGGTGATCCTGCTCGAAAGCTTCCTGTCCTTCCTCGGCCTCGGCGTGCAGGAGCCGATGACGAGCTGGGGCGTGCTGATCTCGGAGGGCGCGCGGAACATCCAGGGCAACACCTGGATGCTCGTCTTCCCGGCAACGTTCCTCGTCGTGACGCTGTTCGCGCTGAACTTCATCGGCGACGGCCTGCGCGACGCGCTCGATCCGAAGGATCGCTGATGGGGATGGCTTCTTCGGCACCGGCGCGGTTTCCCCCCACCCTCACCCGCCCCGCGAGGGGGCGGGACGCGGCCGGCGTCGTGCGCTGCCCGGTGACGCCATGAGCACCCCGTTGCTCACCATCCGCGATCTCGCCGTCGAATTCACGACCAATGACGGCATGGTGCACGCCGTCCAGGGTGTCGACCTCGACGTGGCCAAGGGTGAGACGATTGCGGTCGTCGGCGAATCCGGCTCCG
>CAZVMY010000268.1:0-4818 GCA_964628955.1 uncultured Methylocystis sp. | reverse complement strand
TGGCGGTGTCGAGCCGGAGCGGGTCGGCAACCGCCGCGCGGTGCTGGTCTCGACGCAGGCCGGCCGGTCCAACGTCATGGCCGAGCTGGAGCGCCTCGGCATCGCCGTCGAGCGTGACGACCCCCGCATCGCGCGGCTCCTCGACGAGGTGAAGGACCGCGAGGCGCTGGGCTACGCCTATGAGGGAGCGGACGCGTCGTTCTTCATCCTGGCGCAGCGCGTGCTCGGCCGCGTGCCTGAGTTCTTTCACGTCGAGCGGTTCAAGGTGAACGTCGAACGGCGCTACAACGCGGTCGGCGAGCTCGTCACGATGTCGGAGGCGACGGTGAAGGTCACGGTCGACGGCGAGAGCCTGATCTCGGCCGCCGAAGGCGACGGTCCCGTCAACGCCCTCGACCAGGCGCTGCGCAAGGACCTCGGCAAGTACCAGCGCCACATCGAGGGCCTGCGCCTGACAGATTTCAAGGTGCGCATCTTCGAGGGAGGCACCGACGCCGTAACGCGCGTGCTGATCGAGAGCCAGGACGAGACCGCCGAGCGCTGGACCACGGTCGGCGTCTCGGCCAACATCATCGACGCGTCGTTCCAGGCCCTGACGGACTCCATCATCTACAAGCTGATGAAGGACGGGCTGGGTCGCTGAAGAAGGCGCCGGCCGGGGTTGCCCCGGTCGACACCGACCCGTTTCAATCCACGGCCCGGATCACGCGGTCCTTGCAGACGTCGGTCGGCCCGTCGAGTTCGCCCTCGTCCTCGAACCGCGCCGCAACACCGACGACGCAGCCCTTGGTCTTGCCGATCTTGAGCACCGTTTTCTTGCCCGGCGCCAGCGGCTTGGCGAGGCGGGCCAGCGTGGTGCCATCCTCGCTGCTGAGCACGAGGTCGGTCATCGTGGCCGCCCGCCGGTTCTCCACCGTCACCTGACCCGGCACGGTCGGGCGCCTCTGCTGCGCTTCGGCGGCGACGGGAAGCAGCATGGCTGCTACTGCGAGCAGGACGAGTTTGCCGACGGTCATTTCTTGTTCCTCCCAACGCCACCCAACGCGTTTTCCGGAAGCTTAACCAAACTCGACGCACTTGGCGACCGCCCGCCCGATGCGGTGCTGAGATGTGCCGCGCCGCGGGTCAGAACCGGGCGGGCTCGAAGGCAGTGGTGGGCTCGCCCCGCCGCGCCACCGTGCGCTCGAGCATGGGCAGCACGTCGGTCACGCTCTCGGCGACCAGGGTATGGATCTCGAGGCCGGGACGGATGAAGCCGCTCTGGTGCATGTGGGCCAGAAGCGAGAGGAACGGTTTCCAGAAGCCGTTCACGTCCAGCAGCAGGATCGGCTTCGTGTGCCGGCCGAGCTGCGCCCAGGTCATCTGCTCGACGAGTTCTTCCAGGGTGCCGATACCGCCGGGAAGCGCGACGAACGCGTCCGCCCGCTCGAACATCAGGCGCTTGCGCGTGTGCATGTCGGGCACGATGATGGTTTCCTGCGCCTCCATGAGGAGCATCTCCCTGGCCTTGAGGAAGTCCGGGATGATGCCCGTCACGTGGCCACCCTGCTCCAGCACGGCGCGCGCGATCGTGCCCATGAGCCCCAGCCGCCCGCCGCCGTAGACGAGGCCGATCCCGGCCTCCGCCATCGCGCGCCCGAGCGCTTCGGCGCTCGCCACGAAGGCGGGGTCGTCGCCCTCGGCTGAGCCGCAATAGACGCAGATCGATCGAATCGTCGCCATGGCCGGGAGAGTGTCAGGTTCGGACCGGACAATCCAAGGAGTTCACGAATCCGCGGTGGTTCGTACGGCTCTTTCGTCCCGTCGCGGAATGCGCGATGATATGTCCCCGAAGAACAACAGAAGACGAGCGTGGCCCACCCTTGACGATTTTTGCGCTATCCCGCGCCGCCCTGCTGGGCCTTGCTGGTGCCGGCCTTGCCGTGATCGTCGCGGTCTCAGCCTTCGTCATCCCCCGACACGTCGCCCGCACGACGCCCGCCGCCCCGACGGAGGTCGCGGTCGCATCTGCGCCGGCGTCCCCCGCTCCCGTGCCGGACGCCCCGGCCTCGGCCGAACGGCCTCAGCCGGATGCGTCGGCCTCCGCCGTGGCGTCTGCGCCGGCGCCGCAGCCCGTGCCCGAGAAGCCGGTGATCGTACCGGCTTTCGACATCGTCCGGGTCGAGCCGTCGGGCGAGATCGTGACCGCCGGCACCGCTGCGCCGGGCGCGACGGTCGAACTCATCGCCAACGGCCAGCGGATCGACCGCGCCGTGGCCGATCTGAACGGGCAATGGGCGATCGTGCCCAAGGCGCTCACGCCGGGTGCCTACGAACTGACGCTCACGATGAAGACGCCTGAGGGCCGGCGGGAGAACGGGCGCAGGAACGTCACGGTCCTGGTGCCCGAAACGCAACAGGGCCGGCCCCTCGTCACCCTCAACGATCCGAACCAGCCCACGACCGTCCTGCAGGGCGCCGAACCGCCGCCCGCGACGAGGCCGGCGGACCAGCCGGCCGCGGCTGCCCCGGCGCCCTTGATCGCCGCGCAGCAAGCTTCGCCCAACGTCCGCCCACGGGTCGCGATCGTGACGGCGGAGCCTGAGGACGGAGGCCGGTTCTTCGCCAGCGGCACGGCGGCGCCGGGCGCCGTCGTCCGGCTTTACCTCAACGAGTCCTACCTCGCGACCGCGCGGACCGGCGATGCGGGACGCTGGACCTTCACGGTCGAGAAGGGACTGGCGGCGGGCAAGTACACGATGCGCACCGACGACGTGAATCCGGCGTCTGGCGAGGTGATCAGCCGCGCCGAGGTCGCGTTCGAGGTGCTTCCCCGGCAGGTCGCCGCGGCGCCGGCAGCACCCCCGCCGGCCGTCGCAGCCCCTGTCGCCGCTCCCCCCGTCGCCGCCGCCCCGCCCGTCGCCCTTGCTCCGCCTGCCGTCATTGCTCCGACGGCCGCCACGCCGCCGCCGGGCGCCTCGGCTCCGACGGTTCCCGTTCCGGAACCGGCGCCCCAGGTGCCGATCGTGCAGCAGACAGCACCGCCTTCATCGGCACCGGTTGCTGTTCCGCAGGCGCCCGCGGTCGCTGCCGCGAGCAGCGGCACTCCCCCACAATCCGCCGACGTCGTGATCTCGGATCTGCGCAGCGCGGTCGTCGTGCGGGGTGACAGCCTGTGGCGGATCAGCCGCAGGGTCTATGGCCGTGGCATCCGCTACACCCAGATCTTCCAGGCCAACACCGACCAGATCCGTGATCCGCGTCGGATCTATCCGGGACAGGTCTTCGTGCTCCCCAACGAGACCGTGAACTGAGCCTCTCCGGCCTCGATTAGCCGGACGGATTCGAAACAAGGGATGCGCGGGCCCGCCGCTTTCCCTATATCCGTTCCAAACAATCCATCCGGAAACGCTCGATGTCCGCCATCGAAGGCTCCGCCGGTACGGCTACCGGCGCGCCGAACTCCGCTACCCGTTTCAATTCCGACGGGAGCCTGATCGGCACGCTGCTGTTGCTGCGCCCTTATCTGTGGCCGGTAGATCGCCCGGACCTGCAGCGGCGTGTGATGATCGCCTTCGGTCTGATCATCGTCGCCAAGATCGTGACGGTGATGGTGCCCTATTCGTTCAAATGGGCGACGGACGCGTTGGTCGCGGCCAGCGGCGGCCGGCCGGTCGAGGGCTGGCTGCCGTGGCTCGTCGGTGCGCCGGTGCTCGCCACCGTCTGTTATGGCCTCGCGCGGGTCGTCATGGCGCTGATCGTGCAGTTGCGCGACGGCATCTTCGCCGCGGTCGCGATGAACGCGGTCCGCCGCCTTGCGATGCAGACCTTCGTGCACATGCACCGGCTTTCGCTGCGCTTTCACCTCGAGCGCAAGACCGGCGGCCTGACGCGCGTGGTGGAACGCGGCAGGAACGGCATCGAGGAGCTGTCGCGCATGGCGATCCTCCAGCTCATGCCGACCGTGGTCGAGTTCGTGCTGGTGTTCGCGATCTTCCTGTTTGGCTACGACTGGCGCTATGCCGCGATCGTCGCCGGCATGGTCGGCGCCTATCTGTGGTTCACCATCAAAGCCACCGAATGGCGCATCGGCATCCGCCGAACGATGAACGATTCCGACACCGACGCGAACACCAAGGCGGTCGACAGCCTGCTCAATTTCGAGACGGTGAAGTACTTCAGCGCCGAGTCGATGGAGAACCGGCGCTACGAGCGGTCGGTCGAGGTCTACGAGAAGGCGAGCACCCGCGCCTACACCTCGCTCGCGGTGCTCAACGGCGGCCAGGCGATCATCTTCACCATCGGCCTGACGGCCTGCATGGTGATCGCGGCGCTCGACGTCGTCGCCGGCCGGAACAGCGTCGGCGATTTCGTGCTGGTCAACGCCATGCTGATCCAGCTCTACATCCCGCTCAACTTCATGGGCACGATCTATCGTGAGATCAAGCTGGCGCTCGTCGACATCGAGAAGATGTTCGACATCCTCGGCACCAACGCGGAGGTCGTCGACCGGCCAGGCGCGAAGCCGCTCGCGATCAGCGCCGGCGCCGTCAGCTTCAGGGACGTGACGTTCCACTACATGCCGGAGCGCCCGATCCTGCGCGGCATCTCCTTCGAGGTCCCGGCCGGAAAGACGGTCGCCATCGTCGGCCCGTCGGGTGCCGGCAAGTCGACGCTCTCCCGCCTGCTGTTCCGCTTCTACGACGTGACGGGCGGCGCGATCCTGATCGACGGCCAGGACATCCGCGACGTGACGCAGGCGTCGCTGCGCGACGCGATCGGCATGGTGCCGCAGGATACCGTGCTGTTCAACGACACCATCCGCTACAACATCGCCTA
>CAZVMY010000267.1:0-4857 GCA_964628955.1 uncultured Methylocystis sp. | reverse complement strand
GGCTCGACTCCTCGCGCACCGGCGGCGTGCCGATCTCGGGCAGCCAGCGGCCGAGTTGCGAGTGCCGTCCGGAGGCGTCGACCACCAGGTCGCCGCGCAGCATGCTCTCGCCGCCCTCGGGCCCCTTGACCCAGACGCCTTCGACGATCGGGGCCGCGCCGGCCGGGCGCCGCGCTTCGAGGCGGGAGGCGGTGACGCCGTCGCGGAAGTCGACCAGGCCGGTGTCGAGCACGTGCCGGCGCAGGATCGTCATTTCGGAGAGCCCGGCGGCGCGGGCGAACCGGACCGTGTCGGTCAGCATGATCTCACGCGTGCCGGCCCGGGCGAGGCGGATCATCATGGCGAACTTGAACAGCGCAAGGTTGAAGGCCGGCAGGATCAGGTGCCGCCAGCCTTCCAGCGTGAGGAAGCTCCATTCCACACCGAGGAATTCCCGGGTCGGCCCGCGGTTGCCGGCGGGCAGCCAGCCGAGCCAGACCGCGAAGGTCAGGATCAGCACCAGCCCGATCCAGAAGGTCGGCACCGAGAAGCCGAAGATCGAAACCGTCATGATCGCGCGGGCGATCCAGCCGTCGGGCCGGTAGCCGGCATAGATGCCGAGCGGCACGCCGATCAGCGTCGCGGCGAGGACGGCGATCAGCGCGATTTCCAGCGTCGCCGGCAACCGGCTCATGATGAGCGTCAGCACCGGCATGTTGAAGATGAAGGAGCGGCCGAGATCGCCGCGCAACAGGTTGCCGAGGAAGATGAAGTATTGCTCGTGCAATGGCCGGTCGAGCCCGTAGCGCTGGATCGCCAGAGCGCGGATGTCCTGCGTCGCATCGGGCGAGATGATGACGTCGATCGGATTGCCGATTGCGTAGACCCCGACGAAGACCAGCGCCGACATGACCAGCATGACGACCGCGGCCTGCAGCAGACGCTGGATGATGAAGCCGAGCATGGGTCCCGCTTTCGCGTCGTCAGGCAGCGTCCTGCGATTGCGTCCAATCCCGACCGCCCCTCACCCTGCCCTCTCCCCGCAAGCGGGGAGAGGCGGTGCGCGATCGTCGACCGGCAAGGCGCGACCTCTCCCCCGACGGGGGAGAGGGCAGGGTGAGGGGTAGTTCAGGAAAGAGCGGCCTCACTTCGCCGGTGCGATGTCCATCGCCAGCGTGTCCTCGTCGACGCGGGTGCGGATGATCTTCACCTTGTCCTTTCGGACGGCCCAGGCCGAGGAGACCGCGGCAAGCGGGACGAGCGGCCGGTCCTTGGCCGTGAGCGCAGCCGCGTCCTCCAGGTATTTCCGGCGCTTGCCATCGTCCATCTCGATGGCGGCGGCCTGCAGCAGCTTGTCCATCTCGGGGTTGTTGTAGCCGCGCCAGTTGAAGGCGCCGAGGCGGAGCTCGCGGTTGTTCGAGTGGACCAGAGACGAGAGCGTGTAGTTCGCCTCGCCCGTCAGCGTGCCCCAGCCCGACATGACGAAGGAGAGCTCGCCGCGCGTCCTCGCCGGGAACAGCGTCGCGCCGGGCTGGCCGGCCGCGACCACCTCGATGCCGATCCGGGCCAGCATCTGCGCCACCGTGGTGCCGACCGCCCGGTCGCCGGGCAGACGGTCGTTCGTGAAGCTGAAGGTCACTTTGAAGCCGTTCGGGAAGCCGGCCGCGGTCAGCAGCTCCCGCGCCTTCGTGATGTTGGGCTTCGTCACCTCGAGCGCCTTGTTGTAGCCGAAGATGCCCGGCGTCACGAGCTGGCTCTGCGGCTTGCCGAGGCCCTCCATGGCGATTTCGGCCAACGCCGGCCGGTCGATCGCGAGGTCGACCGCCTCGCGGACGCGGGGGTCCTTGAAGGGGTTGGACGGCAGCTTCGAGCCGTCCTTGGCGACGATCAGCGGCGGATCGTCGCGCATGTCGAACTCGCAGTAGAACACGTAGACCGTGTCGCCCTTGACGACGGTCAGCGTGTTGTCCTTCTCCAGCGTCGGCACGTCCGCGGCAGGGACGCGCACGATCATGTCGACCTGGCCGGCGCGCAACTGCGCCACCCGCGCCGCGTCGTTCGCGATGTCGCGGCGGACCACGCGCTGCCAAGGCTGCGCGCCGCCCCAGTAGCCGTCGAAGCGCTCGATGGTCATCTGCTCGCGCGGCGTCCACGAGACGAACTTGTAGGGGCCGGTGCCGATCGCGGCCTTGCCGGTGTTGAAGGCCTCGTTGGCGCTGTCCTTGGTCAGGCCGGCGGCCGCCTTCGACGAGACGATGAACAGCCGGATGAAATCGTTCGCCAGCCACGGCGCCGCGCCATCGGTGATGAAATGCACGGTGTGCGGATCGACGATCTTCACCTCCTTGACGCGCCGCACGTAGATCGTCGTCGGGTTCGGTCCCGAGACGACCGGGATGCGCTCGACCGAGAACTTCACGTCCTCGGCGGTGAAGTCCGAACCGTCGTGGAACTTCACGCCTTTCCTCAGCTTGAACTCCCAGGTGGTCAGGTCGAGCGCCTTCCAGCTCTCGGCGAGCCGCGGCTCGATCTGGAGCTGGTCGCCGGACCAGGTGAGCGTGTCGAAGACATGCTTCATCGCCTCGGCATGGGTGCCGCTCGCGGTAAAGTGCGGATCCATGGATTCGGGACCGGCGCGGGTGCCGATCGTCAACGTCTGCGCTCCCGCGATCGTCGTCGAGAGCAGGAGGGCGGCGAGGGTGGCGACGTGACGGACGGGCATCATGGCTGGTGTCCTCAAGGGGCGATTCAGTTGCTGGTCGTCTGGGGCGAGCGTGCCGGTGAGGTCTGGTCGTTTCGGTGCAGGCATCCGGACGGCCTGCATCACTCCCACGAACTGGTTCTTGGCAGAACTATCTTTTGTCCTTACGATCCGAGTCAAGGGGCGTCGCCATGCGCCGTCGCCCGAAGGTCAGCAAGAATCGTTCCGGCCGTCCGGCCTCGCGAACGTCAGTCGAGAGGAAAGCGCCGTGGGCGATACCGAGCAGCCCGCTCCGGACCGGCGGATCGTGCCCCGGTCTGTGGGCGGGTCACGCCGTCGCCGGCCTCGCCGGCCCGCGACGGGTGATCTCGCGACCTTGCTGAACCGCGACCCGGTGATGCCGATCATCACGCGGATCAACCTCATCGCCCGGAACTTCTCGACGCCGCTCTATGACATGGTGCTGGCGGAGCACGGGTTGAGCCGGCCGGAATACGTCATCGTCTACAACGTTAGGCGGCTGCCGGGCATCACCGCGCAGCAGATCGCGGTCCGGACCGGCTTCCGCAAGAACACGGTCAGCGCGGCGGTGCATCGTCTCATCGGCCTGGGCATGCTGCGGCGGGTCCGGTCCGACGACGACGACCGCAGTTTCCGGCTTCATCTCCAGCCCATGGGCGAGGCCGTCTATGCGGCGGTCAATCCGCGGTTCATGGCCGACGAGGCGATGGCGCTGGCGGCGTTGACGCCCGAAGAACGGACGACGCTGGAACGGCTGCTCGGCGTCATGCTCGACACCCTGATCCGCGCCCGTCACGCCGAAGCGCTCGACCAGCGCCAGGATGACGCAGGACGATCGACATGACGGGGTCCGTCCTCGTGATCCATGGCGGTGCCGGCACGATCCTGAAGGGCGAGGTCGCAGCCGAGCGCGAGACCGCGATCCGCACGGCGCTGCACGCGGCCCTTGCCGCGGGACGCGCCATTCTCGATGCCGGCGGTCCGGCGCTCGACGCCGTCGAGGCCGCGGTCCGCGTGATGGAGGACAGCGCCTGCTTCAATGCCGGACACGGCGCCGCCCTGACGTCCGAAGGGACCATCGAGCATGACGCTGCGATCATGGACGGCCGCACCCGCGCTGCCGGCGCGATCTCCGGCAGCCGGCGCATCCGCAATCCCGTCTCCGCCGCGAGGGCCGTGATGGAGCGCACGCCCCACGTCATGCTGACGGGCGAGGGTGCCGAGCGGTTCGCCCGCAACGAAGGCCTGCCGCTCGCGCAGGAGTGGTATTTCTTCACGCGCGAGCGCCTCGAGGCTCTCGAACGCGTGCAGAGGGCCAGGGCCTCCCGGCAGGCGATCTCCGAGCGCGAGAAGCACGGGACGGTCGGTGCGGTCGCCTGCGATGCCGCTGGCCACGTCGCCGCCGCCACGTCTACGGGCGGCTATGCCGACAAGATGCCGGGCCGCGTCGGCGACAGCCCGATCATCGGCGCCGGCACCTACGCCGACGACCGCACGGTCGCCATGTCCGGCACCGGACACGGCGAGAGCTTCATGCGTCTGGTGCTGGGGCATCGTGTCGCCATGCAGGTCGAGATCGGCCGGCTCTCGCTGGCGGACGCCAGCCGCAGCGTGCTCGCCGACCTCGGCGCGATCGGCGGCACCGGCGGCTTCATCGCGGTCAACGCCGCGGGCGAGATCGCGCTGCCCTTCAACACGCCGGGCATGTATCGCGGCGTCGCGCGCGGCGGGCAGGCCGCCGTCGCGATCTTCGCCGACGAGACGCTCGGCGGCGAGATCACAGGCTGAACGGGAGAGACTCGGGCCATGAAGATCGCCGACATGAACTGGATGCAGGTCGAGGCCTATCTCAGGTCCGACGACCGCTGCATCCTGCCGATCGGCTCGACCGAGCAGCACGCCTATCTGTCTCTGGCGGTCGATCTGATCCTCGCGGAACGGGTCTCGACCGAGGCGGCCGAGCCGCTGGGCGTTCCGGTCTTCCCGGTGATGCCCTATGGTTGCGCGCCGTATTTCGCTGCCTATCCCGGCTCGATCTCGCTCCGTGTCGAGACGCTGCTCGCAGTCGTCCGCGACGTCGTGCAGTCCGTCCAGCGTGCGGGGTTCCGCCGCATCCTCATCGTCAACGGCCATGGCGGCAACCAGCCGGTCGCGGC
>CAZVMY010000266.1:0-4888 GCA_964628955.1 uncultured Methylocystis sp. | reverse complement strand
GCTGCCGGGGGTGTAATCGTTGTAGGCGCCGATGTAGCCACGATAGCCGCCGTAGCCGGTCCCGACGAAGCCCGTGCGGCTGCGTGCTTCCTGTCCGAAATCGCGGTGCAGGTTGCTGAAGTCGATCGCGGTGGTCGAGGACTTGGCGGAGTCGCGGGGACCAGCCTCGGCCGGCGCGGCGGCGAGGGCAAGAACGATGCCGGCAGCCAGAGCGGCCAGAAGAGCGGTCGAGCGGCGGGCGGCGGTCTTGCTGGCGGCGGTCTTGCTGGCGGCGTTGCTGGTCATGGTGGCGGTTCCCTCTCCGTGGCGCCTCGTCCGGCGCCGTCTCTGAAGAGAGGTTTAGTCAGGGCCGGCCGAGGTCGATGTGCGCTGACGCACACCGCCGGGACTCCGCCGCGGCGGCGGAGTCCCGGCCGTCCGCTGGTCAGTTGCAGAAGCGCTCGCGGACCAGCACGTGGCGATAGCCGTTCCAGACGCGGCGGCGCTCGGTCCAGCACTCGCCATAGACCGGCGCGGCGTAGTACGGCCGGTAGGCGCCAGCGGCGAGCGCGCCCAGAGCGAGGCCGCCGACGATGCCTGCGGCAGCGTAGCCACCGTGCCAGCCCCGGCGATGGCGCCAGCCGGCCTCTGCGCTTGAGGGAACGACCGTCGCGAGCAGCGTGACGGCTGCGAGGGCGGCGGCAACGGTCTTGCCGGCGCGGGCGAAAGAGGAGGTGCGGAACGGGGTCATGAGCTTTCTCCGTGAGAGGGATGAGGTGTTCAGGTCCGCCGGCCCTCCGATCCGGCGTTGGGAGGACACTAGATCGTGAGCGCCCCGTGATCGGTGCGGTGCCGCACGGGGCGTCGGGCGGTTCGGACGACGGCGAACCGTCCGGTCGCGGCGCTTCCCACCGCACCGGCCGCGGCCTAAATCAACAGCATGACTCGACGCCAGACTTCCGATGCCTCCGGCACCGACCTGCCGCCGGAGGCGCTCGATCAGATGCTTCCGGACCGTGCCGGCGCCGCGCCCGGGACCGGAGAGCCGGAGGCACGCCCCGAGGATGACGACGATTCAGAGGCGATGGATCCGGCGCTCGACTTCGATCTGGAGGCGGCGCCCGAGGGCGCGGTCCACTCCGGGATCGAGATCATCCGCGGCTTCTGGAAGACGCTGCCGAATGCGCCAGGTGTCTACCGGATGATCGGTGCCGATGCCGAAGTCCTCTACGTCGGCAAGGCCAAGAACCTGAAGAAGCGCGTGGCGAGCTACACGCGCGGCTTCGGCCACGCCAACCGGATTGCGCGAATGATCGCCGAGACGGTGTCGATGGAATTCGTGACCACGGGCACGGAGACGGAGGCGCTGCTGCTCGAAACCAACTACATCAAGCAGTTCCGTCCGCGCTTCAACGTCCTGATGCGCGACGACAAGTCGTTCCCCTATATTCTGGTCACCGGCGACCACCCCAGTCCACAGATCACGAAACATCGCGGCGCGCGGACGCGGAAGGGGGATTTCTACGGTCCGTTCGCCAGCGTCTGGGCGGTCAACCGGACGATCAATGCGCTGCAGCGGGCCTTCCTGCTGCGGACGTGCTCCGACAGTTATTTCGAGAACCGGACGCGTCCCTGCCTGCTGTTCCAGATCAAGCGCTGTTCGGGCCCTTGTACCGGCGAGGTGACCGCCGAGGATTATGCCGCGCTGGTCGACGAGGCGAAGGCGTTCCTGTCGGGGCGCAGCCGGCTGGTGAAGCACAAGATGGCCTCGGACATGCAGGCCGCCGCCGAGGCGCTCGAGTTCGAGCGCGCCGCCCGGTTCCGTGACCGGATCGCCGCGTTGTCGGCGGTGCAGTCATCACAGGACATCAACCCGCAGACCGTCGAGGAGGCCGACGTCTTCGCCATCGCCGAGGAGGCGGGGCATTTCTGCATCCAGGTCTTCTTCTTCCGGACCTATCAGAACTGGGGCAACCGGGCGTTCTTCCCGCGCGCGGACCGCAGCCTGACGCCGGCCGAGGTTCTCGATGCCTTCCTGGCGCAGTTCTACGACGACAAACCGGTGCCGAGGCTGGTGCTGCTCAGTCACCCGGTCGAGAACGCGGCGCTCCTCGCGGCTGCTTTCGGCGAGCGTGGCGGACGGAAGGTCGAGCTCGCCGTTCCCCAGCGGGGCGAGAAGCGCGATCTGGTCGAACATGCGGCCAGTAACGCCAAGGAGGCGCTCGCGCGTCGGCTGGCGGATGCCGCCTCGCAGCAGAAGCTGATGGCGGCGCTGGCCGACGCCTTCGCGCTGCCGGCGCCGCCGCGGCGCATCGAGGTCTACGACAACTCGCACATCATGGGCACCAATGCGGTCGGGGCCATGATCGTCGCGGGTACCGGCGGCTTCATGAAGCAGCATTACCGGACCTTCAACATCCGGTCCGCCGACCTCGTGCCGGGCGACGACTACGGCATGATGCGAGAGGTGCTGCAGCGCCGCTTCGCGCGCCTCGCGAGGGAAGCGCCGCGCGACGACGCGGAGACCGGCGCCCGCCGGGCTGGCGACGAGTTCCCGAACTGGCCGGATCTCGTCCTGATCGACGGAGGTCGCGGTCAGCTCGAGGCGGCGCGATCCGTCCTGGCGGACCTCGCCGTCGACGTGCCGCTGGTCGGCATCGCCAAGGGACCCGACCGCAACGCCGGTCGGGAAACGTTCTTCATCCCCGGCCGGGAGCCGTTCAAGCTCGCGCCGCGCGACCCCGCGCTCTACTTCGTGCAGAGGCTGCGCGACGAGGCGCACCGGTTCGCGATCGGCACGCATCGCGCCAAGCGCAAGCGCGAGATGATCCGCAGTCCGCTGGACGAGATCGAGGGCATCGGCCCGGCGCGCAAGCGGGCGCTGTTGCTGCATTTCGGCACCGCGAAGGCGATCGCCCGGGCCTCGCTCGAAGATCTGGCGCGGGTGCCCGGCGTGAACGCCGCTACCGCGCGTGCCGTGCACGGCTTCTTCCGGGACGGAAATTGACCGTCGGGCACACGGAACATTAACCAGGGCACAGTTAATACGTGGGAGATACTGCACGCCTCAGTCTGCCGAGCCCTTTGCCATGTCGTTCCAGCGTCTCAGCTTCCGCCTCCCGATCATCTTCCTCCTGATCGCGCTGGTCACGGCGGGAGCCGCAGCCGTGGGTGGCTACAGCACGGCGAGCGACGCCCTGCGCCAGAGCGCGACCGACAAGCTCGCCGCCGTCATGGCGACGCGGGCGGCGGCGGTCGAGAAGGAATTCGAGGAACTCACGACGGTCCTGGCGGAGCAGGCGGCGAGCGTGTCGACGGCCGGCGCGTTCAAGGGGCTCGCCAGCATATTCTCGCTGTTCGAGATCGAGAAACAGGTCGTCATCGACGACTTCACCAAGCAGGCCACCGTCGATGATCGCGTCCAGTTTACCGGCGAGACGAGCCGGACTGTCTATGGCTACAATCACAAGAACTATCACTCCTTCCTGCGCGGGGTCTGGGCGCAGGGGCACCTCGCCGACTTCTATCTGATCGATGAAGCCGGTCTCGTGGTCTACAGCGTCACCAAGGGAGCCGAGTTCGGCCGCGACATGACGGACCCACAGCTCGCCGGCACGGGTCTTGCCGAGTTGTACGGACGCCTGAAGGCCGGCAAGGCCGAAACGCCGCAGTTCATCGACTACGCCCCCTATGCCCCGGGTGGTAGCGGCTGGTCAGCGTTCATGGGGCGCGAGATCACCAATCCAGCGGCCGGCGGCCGCGGCTTCATCGTGTTCCGCCTTGGCGAGCAGACCGTGAGTGCCATCACGAGCCTGCGCGTGGGGCTGGGCGAAACCGGGCGCATCTGGGTGGCCCGGACCGATGGCAGGCTCGCGGTCAAGCCGGCGATCGGCAACGAAGCGGCCGGCTCGATGGCGCCCGACTCGACCATCCTGACGGCGGCAACTGAGCAGGCGCTCGAATATGCGGCTGCCGGAGGTCCGACCCTCGCGATCGCCCGCAAGGTCAAGGCGCCCGAAGGGAGCTGGATCCTCGTCGCGGAACAGGGCGTCGCCGAGGCGACCAGGGGCCTTTCCGACATTGCGGCCGCCATCCTGAAGGTCACGCTCGCCATCGCCGTCGCCGTCGGTGTAGCGGGCTTCCTGGTGTCGCGCTCCATAACGCGGCCGATCGCCGTCCTCGCGGCGCAGTTGCGCGCCATGGCTGCCGGCGACGTCTCGCAGACGATCGCGGCCAGGACGCGGCGCGACGAGATCGGCGAGATCGGTCAGGCCGTCGACGCCATCCGCAGCAACGCCATCGCCGACGCCGAGGCCCGGCGCGAGCGCGACGACCGCGAGCGCGAGCAGCGTGACCGCGAGCGCCGTGAACTCATCAATCAGCTTGCGGCCGACTTCGAGAACCAGATCGGCGAGATCATCCTCGATCTCGGCCGGGCCGTGGGCGATATGGAGCGAGAGGCCGGCGCCATGGTCGAGACCGCAGAGGTCTCGCGCCGCCGCTCTGGTGTCGTCACCGAAGCGGTCACGTCCGCGAACGAGAACGTCGGCGCGGTCGCCGCCGCCGCCAACGAGCTTCTCGGCTCGATCAACGAGATCACGCAACTCGTGGGGCGGTCCGACCGGGTCGCGACCGACGCCGACGCGCGCGCCAACCAGACCAACACCGCCGTGATCTCCTTGCAGGACGCGACGGACCGCATCGGCTCGATCGTCGCCGTGATCGCGGGCATCGCGTCGCAGACGAACCTGCTGGCGCTCAATGCCACCATCGAGGCGGCGCGCGCCGGCGAAGCGGGCCGCGGGTTCGCGGTGGTCGCCAGCGAGGTGAAGATGCTCTCAGCCCAGTCCGCACAGTCGTCGGCCGTGATAGGCGCCCAGATCGACGCGATGCGCGGCGCGTCGGGGGA
>CAZVMY010000265.1:0-4897 GCA_964628955.1 uncultured Methylocystis sp. | reverse complement strand
AATGCTGGAGCTGTCGAGCGTTTTCTGAGAGTGCTCCGGGAGGCCACGGAGTGGGTCTACTCAAACAGGGACGCGGCCGCGCGGATCGCTGCGGAAAAATTGCCGACACGGCTCGACTACGCCGGACGCGCTTGGGATCATTATACCAATACCAATGCCCTGACGCGCGACATGCATCCCAGCGAAGCCGGTTTGAGTGAAGTCATCCGCGTCCAGAAGGCGAACGGCATCCTGCCCACGACCGCGTCGAACCAGACAGCGTCCTATTTGGACCTCCGCTATCTGGCCAAGGCCTGATCGGCGTAGCATCGGTCCGGGCCGGACTCCGGATAAATCGATACAAGTCGAGGATGCGGCCGCACCGCATCCGAGCTTTCGGCGGTGCGTCAATGCAACGATGGGCGGCAGGCCAGGATCAAGTCGGGTCAGCGAGCGCTTTCCGCTGCGTTGAGGTTGGCGAGAATCCGATCGAACATCGCGAAGAAGAGCGTATTCTGTTCGGTAGACAATCCCTTGTACGCCGTTTGACAGCCTGCATTCCGACCGGGCGATCTTGCGAAGAGCGACGACGCGCTGGGGATGCGCGCCATCTTTTCAGGCCCGTCGTGGTCAGCGACCGAGGCAGCTATTGAGCGCCGCCACCAGTGCTTGGGGGCGCTGACGGCCGGCCTGGGCCGGATCCATGGCGTTCATGGAGTAGCCGAAGCCGAGATTAAGATCAGGGTCGGCAAAAGCGGTCGCCCCGCCGGCGCCCAACATGCCGATCGTCCTCGGGCCGGTGCTCGGGAAGTTCTCGGTTGGCATGAGGAAACCGAGGGAAAGTGAGAGCAGCCGATCCTGCACGTCCTTCCCTGTCCATTGCACCTCCGCAGCGCGCTCGACGGCTGCCGCGCTCAATAGCCGGACGCCGTCGATCACGCCGCCGCAGGCCAGGACGCCGCAGATTCGCGCGAGCGCACGCGCATTCGTATGGGCGTTGACGGAGGGGATCTCGGCGCGCCGCCACTCGCGGCTGTTGAAATCCTCATCATCCCAGAAGATCTTCCAGCTCTTGGCGAAGATGTTCGTGCCTTCGTCGATCCAGGCCTGCGATATGTGGTCTTCCTTGTCCAGGAAGGTCGCGACACGCGCGTCCTCTTCGTCGCGGAGGCCAATCACGCAATCGATTCCAAGAGGCTCGGCGATCTCTTTGCGCAGGAACTCCCCGACCGAACGGTTCGTCACTCGCCGAAGAACCTCCCCGATGATGAAGCCGTAGTTCGCGGAATGATAACAGGGTGTCGTGCCCGGCTCCCACAGCGGCGCCGTCGCAGCCAGGCCTTCCGTCATGCGCGTCCAGTCATAGGCCATTCCAGGCGTAGCGCCGGCGACGATCGGGATACCGCAGCGGTGGTCCAGCAACCAGCGAACCTTTGTCTTTTCCTTTCCCGCCTGTCCGAACTCCGGCCAGTACGTCGTCACGAGTTCATCGACGTCGATCAGCCCGCGGTCGACGGCCATGTGGAAGGCGAGGGCGGTAATTTCCTTGGAGACCGACTGGACACAGCAGATGGTGTCCTTCTGCCAGGGCTCCTTTTGCGCGGCATCTGTGTTTCCGCCCCAGAGATCGACGACGGTCTCTCCGCGGATGGTCACGGATACCGACGCACCGACTTCACCGCGCGCGGTGAAGTTCTTGTAGAAGACATCCTTTACCGCGGCGAAGGCGGGACTGCAGAAGCCGCTTATTTCGATCGAGCGGTCAGGATTGTTGATGCTGCGCACCATCACGTCGTCTCCAGGAAAGGCATGTGCAAGCGGCGATTGGCGGCGGGAGCCGCCGATGCCGACTATTTGAGGCGAAGGTCGAGGGCCTTGTACAAGGTGACGGCCTGGTTGCCGTGCGCCTTCATGGGGGCGAGGCGAGGGCCCATGATCATGTAGGCCTGATCGTGGACGAGCGGCATCCACACATCGTCCTTGTGCACGATCAGCTGGGCCTGCTTGTAGGCCGCCTCGCGTTTCGCGGGGTCGGTGGCGGACCGTGCCTCCCAGACTAGCTTGTCGAACTCCGCGTTGCGCCAGTTCATGCGGTTCGGGACGGGGATTGCGGTCGATGCAAAGTTCTCCGACATCATCATGCCCGAGGTCAGGTATGGCTGCTGCAGCCCATACATCTCGAAGTCCTGCTGGGCGGCTCGCTGGAAGAACACGGCTCCGTCGAGCAGCTCGAGCTTGGCGTCGACGCCGATCTGGCGCAGAGAGCCCTGAATGGCCTGGGCGACGTCAGCCATGATTGGCGCGGGGATCACCACCACCGGAGCCAGGCGCACGCCGTCCTTGGCACGGAACCCGTCCGCTCCGCGGGACCATCCGGCCTGATCCAGCAACGCATTGGCTTCAGCCAGGTTGAAGCGGGACAGGACCGGCTCGAGCTCGGGATTGTAGTCGGTCGACTGGGGATGCGTATAGCTGTAGGCGGGGTCGGATCGGCCAAAGAACACGGTGCGGGCCAGTTCATCCCGGTTGATGGCCATGTTCATCGCCTTGCGCACGCGGGCGTCCGACACCATCGGGCGATCGGTCTTGAAACCGAGATACAGCAGCGAGAAGAAGGTCGCTGGCCGGACCACGGAGAATTGCCGGGCCGCCTCGAAGCGCGCGATTGACCAGCGCGGCACGTACTGCGTGAGATCCGCTTGCCCGGCCGTCATCGCGGCCATGCGGGTGCCTTCGTCTGGCACCTGCTTCAGGACGATCTGCTCGACATGCGCCGGGCCGCGGTTCTGATAGAAGTCGGGTCCCCATTTATAGTGGGGATTGCGCTTCAGGACGAGTTCGTTGCGGGGCAGCCAGCGCACCCAGCAGAACGGGCCTGTGCCGTTGAAATGCTTGACGCCGAAATCGGTCCCCAGCTTCTCGACCTCGTTGCGATCGATGATGGATGACGACACCTGCGTCAGGTTGATCAGCAGTTCCGAGTGCGGCTCGTTGAGTTCGTAGACGACCGTCGTGTCGCCCTCGGCTCTGATGTCCTTCACGCTTCCGGCCTGGTTTGCGAGCGGAGCCCGCGTCTCCGGCGCGATCCACCGCTTCAGCGAGAAGACGACGTCCTCGGCCTTCATCGGGCGGCCATCGCAGTAGCGGACGTCGTCTCGCAGCGTGAACCTGTAGGTCAGGCCGTCCGGCGAGGTGTTCCATGACGTCGCCAGCAGCGGCTTCACCGTCTTCTGATCATAGTCCAGCGCCAGCAGCGTATCGGCGAGCAGGAACGCGATCTCGGTCATCGGCCGGCTGACGACCTTGTTGGGATCGTAGCGCTCGGCTTCCGCCGCGCGCAGGATCGTGACCTGGCTCGTGCCCTGCGCCGAAGCGCTTGAGCCGGCGAGGGCGAACGCCAGCAAAAGGGTGGCCTTGAGCGATTTCGACATTCCTCTTTCCCTTTCGATCCGGTTCGCGATCAGGAGGCTTCGGCGGCAACCTGGGGGGCGTAGGCTCTTGCCAACGCCGTCAGCCGTGGCGAGACGAGTGCGGCCGGCGGCGGGGCGAATGGCGCAATCGTCGCGACGTGATGGCAGGCGACGACGTGATCGTCGGGCAGACGCACTGCCGGCGGTGGCGTCGTGCAGATTTCGGTGGCGTGCGGGCATCGTCCGCGGAATGCGCAGCCATCGGGTCTGTCGAACGGAGATGGAGGTTCGCCCTTCAGCCGCGCCCTGGCGTCCGGAACCGCACCCGCTCGCGGGATCGATGCCAGCAATGCCTGCGTGTAGGGATGCCGAGCCCCCGAGAACAGAACGTCCGAGGGAGCGCTTTCCACGATCTGTCCGAGATAGAGGACGGCGACGCGGTGGCTGATATGGCGAACCACCGCAAGATCATGGGCGATGAAGAGGTACGAGAGCCCGCGCTGTTCCTGCAGATCCTTCAGCAGGTTGATGATTTGTGCCTGAACGGAGACGTCGAGCGCGGAGACCGGTTCGTCGCAGACGATCAGCTGCGGATCGCAGGCAAGGGCCCGGGCGATGCCGATGCGCTGACGCTGCCCGCCACTGAACTGGTGCGGATAGCGTGAGGCGAGCTCCGGTGCGAGGCCGACATCCTCGAGAAGCCTGTCCACGGCTGCGTTCAGCGGAGCGCCCGAGAGACCGTGGTGAAGGCGCACGGGCTCGGCGATCAGTTGCCGGACGGTGAGGCGCGGATGCAGCGAGGCGTGCGGGTCCTGAAAGATGATCTGGATCTTGCGGCGAATCTCGCCCGAGGTCGCCAGCGCCTGCAGATCCTGGCCTCCGAACGTGATCGATCCGCCGCTCGTAGGCATCAGGCCCAGCAGCATTCGCCCGACCGTCGATTTCCCGCTGCCGCTTTCGCCGACGAGTCCCAGGGTCTCACCACGGTCGATCTCGAAGGATACGCCGTTCACCGCGTGGACTCCCCGACCGGCGCGGCGGAAGAATGACTGGGAGCCGAAGACTTTCTCTAGGTTGCGGACCGATAGAAGCTGTTCCCCATCCGTCATGCGCGGCCTCCGAGTCCGTCGGCGGTCGGTAGCGGCACGCGGAAGCATGCCGCACGGTGATCGGCCGCAGCCTCCAGGAGTGGCGGCGCCTCTCGCCGGCAGGTTTCCAGCACCCAGGGACATCTGTCCGCGAAGCGGCAGCCCGACTTGACGGTCCCGGGCAGCGGCACCCTGCCGCCGATGGTGGTCAGGCGTCGCTCGCGCACGCCGAGCTTGGGAAGCGAGCCCAGCAGGCCGATCGTGTAGGGGTGCTGGGGCTCGCGGAACAGGCTGGCGGCCGGTGCATGTTCGACCACCTGGCCGGCGTACATCACCATGACATGCGTGGCGATCTCGGCGACGGCGCCTAGCAGGCTGTTGAAGAAGTCAGACGCGTTCGCCGACGAAGCCTGACTCGTC
>CAZVMY010000264.1:3101-4906 GCA_964628955.1 uncultured Methylocystis sp. | reverse complement strand
CCGATCGCCACCTCGCTCGCCATCCTCGCCGTCATCGCGCTCGGCATGCTCGCCTGGGTCGGACGGCTGACCTGGTACTTCGCGGGTTCGATCATTTTCGGCATCGTGCTGGTCTTCGGATCGACTCAGATCGTGCAGTTCTTCCAGAGCGCGGTGGGACGCTAGCGGCCATGCGCGACGAGGCTCCCGACGCACCCGCCATGACGCCGCTGGTCAAGGGCCTGACCCGGCCGCCGACGCTCTGGGGCGTGCCGTACATGTACTTCATGCTGAACGGCGTGATCGTCTCGGTCGCCTTCCTCGCCAGCAAGAACCTCTTCGCCTTCCTGCTGGCCGCGCCGATCCATCTGCTGGGCGTCATCCTGATACTGCGCGAGCCGAAGATCTTCGAGATTCTGATGGTGCGCTCGCTGAAGTGCCCGCCGCGCTCGCGCGCGGTCTGGGGCGCGACCAGCTACAAGGTCTGACGCCATGGCCCTCGCCACCCTCCTCGACGAATTGACCTTCGGATCGGTGGCGCGGCGCGAGGAACCGGTCGCAAGCCATATCCCCTACAGCCGCCACGTCGACGACCAGACGCTGAAGACGCGTGACGGGCTCTACCTGTCCGTCCTCAAGCTCGACGGCTTCTGTTTCGAGACCGCCGACATGGCGGAGATCAATGCGCGGCTCGCGACGCGCAACATCCTGCTTCGAGGTCTCGGCACCAGCCGCTTCGCGGTGATGACCCATGTCATCCGCCGCGCTATCACGCCGAAACTGCCCGGCCCGATCACGAACGCCTTCGCGGCGGAACTCGACCGTCGCTACGCCGGGCAGCTCGGCGCGCGGCGTCTCTTCGTTAACGACATCTACCTGACGATCATCCGCCGCCCGCTGCAGGGCCGCGCCGGCCAGGCGGAGCATGCGCTGCGGGCGCTCTTCGGCGCCAAAGGCAGCGCCGCAGTTGCCATCAACGAAGAGGAGGAGCTGCGCGCGCTCCATGACGCGGTCGCCAATGTCGTCGAAATCCTGCAGCCCTACGGTGCCAGACTTCTCACCGTCGTGCGCCGCGGCGACGGCTGGTACTCCGAACCGTTGGAGTTCCTGATCCAGCTGCTGAATGGCGCTCAAGCCAGGCCGATGCCGCTGCCGCGCATGGCGCTGAACCAGGCGCTCGCCTCGCGCCGCCTATTCTTCGGACGCGCCACCATCGGCATCCAGGGTGTGACCAAAGCCGACAGCCGCTTCGCCGCTATGCTCTCCGTGGCCGAGTACCCCTCCTACACCGGCCCTGGCCTCACCGACGGTTTGCTGAAGGCGCCGCATGAGTTGATCGTCACGCAATCCTTCGCCATCGTCGATCGTCCGGCGGCGCAAGGGCAGATCGAGCGCGTCGGCCGTCAGGTCGAAATGTCGGACGAGGCCGGATCGATCGTCGCGGAGCATCTGGAAGAAGCCCGCAACGAGTTGCTGGCGTCGGAGGCGATCTATGGCCTGCACCACATGAGCGTGATGTGCCTTGGCCAGGACGCCGTCGAACTCGACCGCACCGTCACCACCGTCGAGGCGCTGTTGACGGATCTCTCGATGATCCATGTCCGCGAGGACCTGAACGCCGAGGCCGCCTTCTGGGCGCAACTTCCAGGCAATCTCGGCTATATCGCGCGCGGCAGCCTCATCTCCAGCAAGAATTTCGCCGGCTTCGCCTCGCTGCACAACTATCCGAGCGGAACGCCAACCGACAATCACTGGGGACCGGCGATCGCCATCCTCGAGACATCGAGCCAGACGGCCTATCACTTCAACTTCCACCAGCGCGACCT
>CAZVMY010000264.1:0-3001 GCA_964628955.1 uncultured Methylocystis sp. | reverse complement strand
TCCGCCAGCGAAGAGCAGGTCATCCGCAACGCCATCGCCTTGACCCTCGACGCCGGACCGGAGGCGCGCACGCTCGATGCCTTCGCGACATTGCTGAGGGGGCGGCTGAAGGCCGGTGACGCCGATCTGCTGGCGCGGCTCGAGCCGTGGCGACGGCCGGACCAGCGCGGCTGGCTCTTCAACAACAGCACGGACCGGTTCAGCTGGTCCCAGGGGACTGACGATCAGGCGAAAACCGGCGCTCGGATCTACGGCTTCGACATGACGCGGGTGCTCGACGATCCCGCGATCCGGACGGCGGCTCTGCTGTACATCTTCCATCGCATCGACGAGTTGATGACCGGCGCGCCGGTGATGATCTTCCTCGACGAGGGCTGGCGGCTTCTCGACGATCCGGTCTTCGCGCTGTTCATCAAGGACAAGCTTAAGACGATCAGAAAGCAGAACGGCATCGTCGGCTTCGGGACGCAATCCGCCGCCGACATCGTCCGCTCGTCCTCGGCCAACACGCTGATCGAGCAGAGCGCGACCAACATCTTCTTTCCCAATCCGAAGGCGGACGAAGCCAGCTACGGCCAGGCGTTCCGCTTGTCGCAACGCGAGATTTCCTGGATCCGCGAGACGGGCCCGGAACTCCGGTCCTTCCTGATCCGGCATGGACGCGACAGCGTCATCGCCAAGCTGAACCTGTCCGGCATGCCGGACCTGATCAAGGTGCTCTCGGGGCGCACCGAATCCGTCGCCGAACTCGACCAGCTGCGCGCGGAGCTTGGCGACGATCCGGCCGCTTGGTTGCCGGTCTTCTGCGGATGGGAGGCGCGCCATGCCGAACCGGCCGCATGATCATCCCGATCGATCACTGAACCTGACGATCCGGGTGGCGTCCGCGCGCTCCATCGTCCGTGCGATTGCCCTTGCCTTGGTCGCGATCTGGATCGGGCTCACATCCGCCCAGGCGCAAGTGCCGATTAGCGACAAGCCACGGCAGGCGCAGGACGGCCGCACCCGCGCCGACACCGACCAGACCAAGGCCTCCGCCAAGCGCTGGCTCCAGTACGACGAGAATGTCACCTGCGGCGTTTTCCGTGATCCAGCCCGGACCCCCGTCGACGCCATGCAGCGCACGGAGATCGTCAACCTGATCCGGCGCGAGGCGAAGGCCGCCGGCGTGCGCGAGGAGTTCGCGCTCTCGGTCGCGATGCAGGAATCGCGCTTCTTGCAGAACGTGCGGTCCTGCGCCGGCGCTATCGGCGTGATGCAGCTGATGCCCGGCACGGCCAAGCAGCTCGGCGTCGACCCCTACGACTTGCAGGACAACATCAAGGGCGGCGTCCGCTACCTGCGCGATCAACTCGTGCGGTTCGATGGCAACGAGACGCTGGCCGCGGCCGCTTACAACGCCGGCCCGCACCGCGCGTCACTCCAGGCCGGCCGGGTGCCCAACATCCCCGAGACACAGACCTATGTGCGGGAGATCTTCGGGCGTTGGGAGCCCCAGTTCCGGGTGCTTGTCGGCTCGGAGCTCGGGCCGACGCTGGCCGGCGCCTACCAGAACCTCGTGGCGAGCGCCCGCAGCGCGTCCGGCTCGATCGGCGGCACGCAGGCGCTGACTGCATCGCGCAACACGGCGATCGCACAGGAAAGCTCATACGCCGGCGGCCAGGACCGCGTGCAGGACGCCTGGGAGGACAACGCGCAGGCGCGCGTCATCGTCGCCCAAGGCTTCAACCGCGCCATAGATCAGGGCGCGACGATCAACCTGCTGCAGGTCGCGCAGTTGCTGCATGAGCTGGCGCAGACGAGCCAGACGGCGCGGGCCATGAGCTACAGCGCCAATGGCCCTGCCGCTTCGGTTCCGAACTGGACGCCTGTCAGGCCGCTGGAGCTGCCGTCCTCGTCGCAACCCTTGCCGCCGACCCCCTGCGCACCATCGCCGACCGCCACGAGCGGCACCTGTTCGACGGTGGGCCGCACAGCAGACGTGACCGCCAATGTCTCGTCATGGCTCGCGAGCGTCCAGGCTTCCGCACCACCAACGCCACCCCAGCCGTAGGAGATCGACCATGCCCCGCAATCCCCGCATCGCCCGCACGGTTCCCGCTTGTGTCGCCATGGCTGCCTTGGTGTGGATTGGCACCGCCTCAACGGCACTAGCGCAGGTGCCGGTCATCGACAACGCCAATCTGGCGCAGACGCAGGCCACAGCCCGCAACACCGGAGAGATCAAGCAGAGCACCGGCCAGATTCTCGACACCGTCAAGAAGACGCTGCAGGCGGTGTCAGGCGACCGCACCGGCGACGCGCAAGGCCAGCTCTCCCAGATCGCCATCGGCCAAGGGTTTTCGATGGGACAGTCGCCCTCGCTCGGCAATGTGCTGTCGGGAGGCAATCTCGGCCTTGGCGGACTGTCGCCGGATGTGCAGCGCACCGTCTCGACGCTGGTCAATGGCCTCCAGCTGGTCAAGTCGATCTCGGGCCTGATGGACGGCAAGAAGACCACCAGCGACCAGGCCTATCTTTCCGGCGTCAACACTGCCGCCACCCTGTCGGGCCTGATCGCTGCGACGCAGAGTGCCGCGCAGAACCGCACTGGCGCGTTCACCAGCGCCGGGAACATGCTGGGCGGCGCGCGCGACATCAAGGGTTCGATCGACCAGAACACGCAGGTGCAGGTCCAGACCGGGCAGACGGTCAACGAGCTGATCGGCGTCATGAACAACGTCGTGACCGGACAGAACATCCAGGTCCTGCAGCGCCTCGCCGCCGAGAGCGCGACCTCTCAGGTCATGACCTACGATCCCGGCCGCTCGGCCTTCGGCGGCGGAGCAACGCCAGCGCCCACGCTCTCGCCGTCGGGCGGCACCGTCGTCGCGCGCGTTACGCGGTGACGGGTCATGAGCCGCTGGACGCTGGACCGCGGAGAGAAGGCGCTGCTCTCAGCCATCGTGCTGGTGAGCCTGGCCGTCGCGCTCGGCGGCTGCGGCCACCGCGAGAAGGTCGC
>CAZVMY010000263.1:0-4965 GCA_964628955.1 uncultured Methylocystis sp. | reverse complement strand
GATCCCGATCGTCAGGAAGGATGCCGCCGCGAGAGCGACGCCGCCGACGAGGTTCACCTCCATCCAGGCGGTCGCCAGCGCGGCCCCTGTGCCTCCGGCCGCGAGCAGCGCCATGCCGCCGACGATCCAGGGTGTTCGCCGGCGGCCCTTGTCGGAGCCATAGCCCCAGCGTGGCCGCAGGAGCTGCACGCCGTAGTGCAGCGCCACCAGTAGGCCGGGCAGCAGCGCCGGCAGGGCCAGTTCCACCACCATGACCCGGTTGATCGTGGAGGTCGTGAGAACGACGACGGCGCCGAGCGAGGCCTGCACCAGCCCGAAACGGGCGATGTCGAGCCAGGACAGGCGGCGGAGCCTGGGGACGGCGAGCGCGGCTCCGGCGATCATGACGCGCTTCCGAGGGTCGAGATCGCGAGGGCGCTGGCGAGCATGCCCGCCACGAAGAACGGGACCCCGAAGCCGCTGTACCAGGTCGCGCGCTCGCGCGGCGCGCCCAGGAAACGCGTCATGAGCCCGACCTGTGCAGCGAGGAGCACCACCACCACGGCGGCGTGCGTCGGCCGCCCCCAGCCGAAGAGCAGCACCACGACCAGGACCTGGGGCAGGGCCATTGCGAGGCAGGCCTGCCACGCGGCGCCCTTCACACCGAGCTGGACCGGGAGGGAGCGGATGCCCGTCCGCTGGTCGCCTTCGATCGACTTGAAGTCGTTGAGCGTCATGATGCCGTGCGCGCCGAGGCTGTAGAGCAGGGCGAGCACCAGGCATCGGGCGTCGGGCAGGGTGCCGTTCAGCAGAACCGCGGCGCCGGTCACCCAGGCGAGCCCTTCATAGCAGAGCCCGCAGGCAAGGTTGCCCCACCAGCCGTTCTGCTTGAGGCGCACCGGAGGGGCGCTGTAGGCCCAGGCCAGGGTGAGGCCGATCGCGGCGGCGGCCAGAACGATCGGTCCGAGCGCGGCGGCGACGAGAAGCGAGAGCACCGTCCACAGGACGGCGAGACGGAAGCCCCAGCGGCCGGGGATCCGCCCGGAAGGAATCGGCCGCTGCGGCTCGTTGATGGCGTCGACATGCCGATCATACCAGTCGTTGACCGCCTGGCTGGCCGCGCAGACCAGCGGCCCCGCGAGGAGAATGCCCGTGACGATCAGCAGCCAGCGCCCGTCCGGTGCGACTCCCGAAGCGACGACCCCGCAGCCGAAGGCCCACATGGGTGGAAACCACGTGACCGGCTTGAGCAGCTCGAGTACCGCACGGGGGGACGGATAGACCGCTCCCGACGCCATGGACCGGCCCGTGAGCAGATGCGGAGCTCGGTCGACGGCGCGATCCGCCATGAAAGCCCTCGTGGGTCGGCCCGGGACAGGGTCGGCGCAAACCTGTGCGAGGTCGCCTCGCACCCCCGAAGACTACCGACCGGCCTTCTGGATTGTCAATCTGAACTGACAGGCGCTGCGTCAGTTTGCCTTGACGGTCATGTCGCCGTCACCTGGCCGATGCCCTCGGCTGCGGCAGCCTCGACGATGAGGGTGGCGACCGTGTCCGGCGCTTCCTCGTGGGCGAGATGGCCGAGCGAGCGCAGCACGCTGACCCGCGCGCCCGGCACGCGGTCGCGCACGCGGAACGCCTCGTCGGCGGGTATCGCCCGATCGGCGCCGCCCGCGACCAGCAGCAGCGGCACGTCGAGACGCCGGATGTCCCGTTCGAACTGGTCGAGGTCCCAGTTGGCCATCATCGTCAGCGCGGCGCCGACGTGGCCGGGATTGCCGATCAGCCGGCCGTAGAGCGCGAGACCTTCGTCGTCGATCTTCGAGCCGGTGTCGCGGATGAGGCGGGCGACCACGCTCCCGCCCGAAGCATGCCAGGCGGCGAGGCGCGGGACGAACGGGTTCAGCACCAGCAGCTTCGCCAGCGGCGAGAACACCTGCGAGGCGAGGCCGCGAAATGGCAGCAGCGCGCCGTTGAGGCTGACGATGAGGCGTGGCCGGATCACGCGGTCCAGCGTCATGCGGATCAGCACGGCGGCTCCCGCCGAATGCCCGACCACGATCTCGGGGTCGAATGCGGTGGTCTTCAGCAGATCGCCGAGGCTTTCGGCCATGCCCGGCAGGGACAGCCGCCGCTCGGCGATCTTGGCGAAGCCGCCGGCCGTGGCTGCGGGGCGGGTGAACCCGTGACCCGGCAGGTCGGGCGCGAGCACGCTGAAATGTTGGCCGAGCAGCGGCAGCAGCTGCCGCCAGGAATGCGTCGCGCCCGCGGTCCCGTGGGCGAGGAGCAGCCTTGGCCGGGCGCCGCGCTCTTTCCCTCCGTCGCGCTCCTCGCCTCCCCCAAGCTCCTGCACGTGCCAGTGCAGACCGCCCGAATCCACGAAGCGGCTCGCTGCGCGGTTCGGCCAGTCCCGTCCGTCGCTGGTCCAGTCGAGCTGGCTCATGGCGTCCTCCGGTCCCCCGGCGATCTACGTTGCGGAAGGCCGTATGGTTTCCGTCGCGGCCCGAACCGCGCGCGACAGCAGCCGGGCGTCGGCATGCGGCAGCGCGAGATAGCGTGCGTCCATGGCGGCGGCGATCCGGGCGGCAGCCGGCTGCGGCTGCGGGGCGGTGTCGATCAGCAGCGCCGCGAGCCGCCGCGTCCGGAGTGCGGCCGCTGCCGCCATCGCATCCTCGCCGGCCTGCTTGCGGCCACCCTTGCCGTCCCGTCCGACGTTGGCCTGGCCATCCGTGAGCAGAACCACCACGGGCGTTCCGCCCCGGCGTCGGACGGCATCCGCCACGGTCACGACCAACTCGATGCCTGTCGCCAGCGGCGTGCCGCCGCCGCCGGGCAGGCCGGCGAGACTCCGCTTCGCACGAACCAGCGATCGCGTCGGCGGCAGCAGAAGTTCGGCGCCCCGTCCGCGGAAGGCGACGAGGGCGACGCTGTCGCGGCGGACGTAGCAATCCGCGAGGAGCAGTTCGACCGCGCCCTTGGCCTCCGCGAGCCGGTGCAGCGCCGCCGATCCCGACGCGTCAACGCCGAAGATCGTCGTCGCGCCGCGTCGTTGCCGATAGCGTCTGATACGGAAGTCGTCCTTGCGGACCAGAACTTTTCGGTCCGCCGCGGCGGGCTCGCCGGCCGTCGAGCGGCGCAGTCGCTGCCACGGCGCGGCCGCCCGAAGGGTCTCGACGAGGCTGAGCCGGGCGCCGCGTCCGGGTACGCCCGGCCGCACTCCCGCCGGACGGCCGCGCGAACCCGAGACAGACAGCGCGCCTGACGATCCGTCGGCGCCCCGACCGCGCGCCATGACGCCGCCGGCGATCAGCCGGGCCAGCAGGTCAGCGGGAATGGCCGCCCGTGCGGCCTCGAGCACGACGTCTTCGATCGGCCGGGCGTCCTCCGGCTTCCTGCCGGCATCACCGTCCGACGCGCCTTCACGCGGCTCGTCCGCTGCCCGATCGGCTTCATCGGTCGAATCGTCTGCCGAGGCCGGCGCGACGGTGGCACGTGGGGCCAGCACCAGGCGGGCCGCAAGCGCGGCATCGTCGGCATCGGCGATGGTCCGGCCATCGAGCGCCGCGATCGCCCGCGCGGCCCTGAGGGCAAAGGCTGGTGCGCGGAGCGAGCCGATGCCGAGCGCCGCCGCCGCCGCGGTCAGCGCCTCGACGATATCGGCGGCCAGGGTCACCGTCCCCAGCCGTGCCCGCGCGGCGACGACATCGGCCGGTGAAACGGCGAACGCCGCCGCCTCTTGCATCGAGACGCGTCCGAGATCCAGATGGAACGCCAGCCGCTCCCGAAGCGCCGCGGGCGTTCGCTCGTCGCCGTCGATCCCCTCGTCGAGGGCCACGACGGCGAATGCGGCCGGAGCCACGCCGGCGAACCCGTCCCGCTCGATGGTGACCGAGCCGAGATCGAGCACCGCCGCAAGGCGCGCGGCGCCGCTGGCCCCGATCCGTTCAGCCATGGCCAGAAGGGCGAGGCCGCCATGCGTCTCGGCGAAGAGTCCGCGCCGAAAGATCGGCCGGCCGGCGTCCAGCGTTGCGGTCAGGTCGAGGCCGCCGAGCAGGCTCTCGTCGGTGGCCGACGCCGGGACGCGTCGGATCGGGGTACCGGTCGGGAACAGCCGTGACAGCTCGGCGAGCCAGAGATCGCGAACCGGACCATGCCCGGACCGTAGCACCGCACCGCCCAGACCGGTCGGGTCGATGGCGACCAGCGCCGCCGCCAGAGCCGCCTCGGCGAAGGCGGCCGTCCCCGTCACGCGGCGACGTCCACCAGCATCTCGGCGACGGCGCGTTCCACACGGATTCCTGCGTCCGCGTCGTCCAGGGGATTGCGCCGCAACCGGTGCCGCAAGGCCGCGGGCGCGAGACGCCGGAGTTCGTCGCGGCCCACGGTCGGCTTGCCGTCGAGCGCCGCCAGAGCGCGGGCCGCGCGCACCAGGGTCAGTTCTCCGCGCAGACCGTCCGTGCCGAGCCGCATGCACAGCCGCGCCGCGTCCTCGATGACGGCATCGGGCACGCCGACGTCCGGCACCCGCCGACGGGCGGCCGCGATGCGTCGACCGAGCTTCTCCTCCTGCTTGCGCCAACTGCCGGCGAAGCCCGCCCGATCGCGCTCGAACGCGTCGCGGCGCCGCACCACCTCGATCCGGACGGCCAGATCGGTGGGCGTACGCACCTCGACGGACAGGCCGAAGCGATCAAGAAGCTGCGGCCGCAGTTCGCCCTCTTCCGGGTTGCCGCTGCCGACCAGCACGAAGCGCGCCGGATGTCGCACGCTCAATCCCTCGCGCTCCACGACGTTCTCACCCGATGCCGCAACGTCGATCAGCAGATCGACCAGGTGGTCCTCGAGCAGGTTGACCTCGTCGACGTAGAGGAAGCCGCGGTTGGCGCGCGCCAGGAGTCCCGGCTCGAACTGCCGCGTCCCGTCGCTCAGCGCCCGTTCGAGATCGAGCGCGCCGACGACGCGGTCCTCGGTCGCGCCGAGCGGCAG
>CAZVMY010000262.1:392-4994 GCA_964628955.1 uncultured Methylocystis sp. | reverse complement strand
CCATCGTCCGTGAGCCCAAGGCGTTCCTGTTCGACGAACCGCTGTCCAACCTCGACGCCTCGCTGCGCGTGCAAATGCGTCTCGAGATCACGCAACTCCACCAGTCGCTGAAATCCACCATGGTCTACGTCACCCATGATCAGGTTGAAGCCATGACCATGGCGGACAGGATCGTGGTGCTCGACAGGGGGCAGGTGCAACAGGTCGGGACACCGCTGGAGCTCTACAAGCGGCCCGACAACCTGTTCGTGGCGGGCTTCATCGGTTCGCCGCGCATGAACTTCATCGCGGGCGGTGAGGCGGCGAGATATGGCGCGGCGACCATCGGAATCCGTCCCGAGCATGTCCGCCTCGACCGGGGCGGAGCGCATCGCGGGACGATCCGCCTGGCGGAGCATCTGGGCTCCGACACGTTCCTGCATCTCGCCTCGAGCGACATGGGCGCGCTGGTGGCGCGGGCGACGGGGGAGTTCCCAGCCGAGATCGGCGGGATGGTCCAGTTCGATTTCCCTGCAGAACGCATCCATCGGTTCGACGCAGCCGGAAAGGTCCTGAGCCTATGAGACTGGCGGGCAGGACGGCCGTCGTCACCGGCGGCGCGCGCGGCATCGGCCGCGCCATCGCCGAGGGCTACGCGAGGGAGGGCGCACGCGTCTGCATCGCCGACATCGATGCGGGGGAAGCACAAGTCGCAGCAGCCGCGATCGGCAGGGACGCGTTCGCCTTGAGGCTCGACGTGACGGATTCGGTCTCGATCGCCGCCTGCATCGACGCGGTTGAGCGTGTCGCCGGCGGCATCGACGTTCTCGTGAACAATGCGGCCGTCTTCGATCTGGGGCCGATCACGGACATCACGGAAGCCAGCTACGACCGCATTTTTGCCGTCAACGTGAAGGGCACGCTGTTGATGTTGCAGGCGGTTGCGAACTCCATGATCGCGCGGGGCAAGGGCGGCAAGATCATCAACATGGCGTCGCAGGCGGGGCGGCGCGGCGAGCCGCTGGTAGCCATCTACTGCGCCTCCAAGGCGGCAGTGATCAGCCTGACGCAGTCCGCGGGACTGGCACTCATCAGGCACGGCATAAACGTCAATGGCATCTCGCCCGGGGTCGTCGATACGCCGATGTGGGACGAGGTCGATGCCCTGTTCGCGAAGCACGAGAACCGGGCGGCGGGCGAGAAGAAGCGCCTCGTTGGCGAGGCCGTCCCCTACGGCCGAATGGGCAGGCCCGAGGATCACGTGGGCTGCGCCATCTTCCTTGCGTCCGGCGAGAGCGAGTACGTGGTGGCGCAGACCTTCAACGTCGACGGCGGCCAATGGATGAGCTGATGCAGACGAAACACGTCTTGCCGCTGTCCCTGGCAACGCTCGACGACCTGCCTGCAGCAGTAGCCAAGCCAGTTTACCGCCGGGCCGACGTCACACCCGGCATCGTCCATTTCGGCGTCGGCAATTTCCACCGCGCACATCAGGCGGTCTATCTCGACGACCTCATGAACCGCGGCGAGGCGCTGGACTGGGGCATCGTCGGCGCGGGGGTCACGCCATCGGACAGCTCCATGCGGGCGCGCCTTGCAGGCCAGGACTTTCTGACGACGCTGGTGGAACAGGACGCCGACGGCAGGTCTGTCCGCGTCATCGGCTCGATGATCGACTTCATCGCCCCCGAGAACCGTTCCGCACTGTGTACGCAGATGGCCGACCCGCGCATCCGGATCGTCTCGCTCACGATCACCGAGGGCGGATACTTCATCGATCCGACCACAGGCCGGTTCCAGGCTGATCACCCGGACGTTCAGCGCGACCGCATCGACCGAGGCAATCCGCGAACGGTCTTCGGCCATATCGTCGCGGGGCTCGCGCGCCGTCGCGATTCCGACCTGCCGGGATTCACGGTGATGAGTTGCGACAACGTCCCGCATAATGGAGAGGTGGCGCGGGCCGCGACGATCGGATTGGCGCGTCTGGTCGATCCCGGTCTGGCGGACTGGATCGAGGAGCGCGTCGACTTCCCCAACGGCATGGTCGACCGCATCACGCCGGCCGCGACGAACGAGCAGCGGCGCTGGCTGCGTGCCGTGCACGGTGTCGACGATGCCGCGCCCGTGTTCTGCGAACCGTTCACGCAATGGGTACTCGAGGACAGTTTCAGCAGCAGCCGCCCGCCGCTCGAGAATGCCGGCGTGACGTTCACGTCGGATGTGACGCCATTCGAGACCATGAAGATCCGGATCCTCAATGGCGGCCATGCAGCGATTGCCTATCCGGCCGGACTGCTCGGCATCAGCTTCGTACACGATGCCATGAGGCATCCGCTTATCGCCGCCTTCCTCGACAGGATGACGCGTGAAGAGATCATCCCCCAAGTGCCGCCCGTTCCCGGTACAGACCTCAGGGCCTACCAGCGGCAGGTTGCCGACCGCTTCGCCAATCCCGAGGTGGGAGACACCGTCCGTCGGCTCTGCCTCGACGGGTCGAACCGGCAACCCAAGTTCATCGTGCCCGCCATCGCCGACGCATTGCGCCGCGGTGGGCGCATCCAGGGTCTGGCACTGCTCTCGGCACTGTGGCGGCGGTATTGTGCCGGGACCACCGAAAGCGGCGCGATCATCGAGCCCAACGATCCGAACTGGGAGTGGCTTGCAGCCCGCGCGGCCGATCCCGATCCGGCGGTGTGGCTGGCGATGGCGGACGTTTATGGACAGGTGGGCCAGGACCGCATCTTCGGGAGTGCCTTCGCCGCATCCGTCGACGCGCTGCGGACACTGGGCGTCGAAGGCGCGGTCCGTCGCTATCTTGGCGCAAGCACCTGACCATCCACGCTGATCGGCCCCGGCTCATCCGATCGACATGTCGATCGGCGGGCCGACCGTTTCGGGGATCGGGCAGACGTAGCCGCTGCCGACGCGTCTTTCGTGATCGGCCTTGGCCGAAGCCCGCAGCGCGGGGTCGGTGAGGACCGCGGCGCCGGCTGCCGCCATCGCCTTCGCGGCGTGGATCAGCCCCTTGTGAGCGGCCGGCGATTTGCCCTGCGCCACGATCTGCCAGGTGTGGAAGGGTGTTCCGAGGGCGACCGTCGGGGCATGGACCTGCACCGTCGGGACCACCCAGCTGACGTCGCCCACGTCGGTCGAGCCGATCGCCGGGTTGCGCGGCGCGTCGAGCGGCACCGTGAAGTCGGCGAGGGGAGCATCGGTCGCCGGCAGGCCGATCGAATGCCAGCTCGCGGCGATTTCCTGCGGCGACAGCGTCGCGCGGATGTCGCGCGCGAAGGCACGGTCGGTTTCGTCGAAATTCGGCGGGCCGAGCTCCTCCATGATGCCCTGCAACAGGGTCTCCAGCGGCGCGTTGCCCACCATGTTCGACACCGCGCTGACGATCCGCATCTCCATGGCCGTTTCGGTCATCAGGGCTGCGCCCTGGGCGATCTTCCTCACCCGTTCGACGAGTTCGAGCATTCCAGGCAGGTCGCGCGCGCGTATCGAATAGCGAACCCGCGCGCGGGCCTGTACCACGTTGGGCGCGATGCCGCCGGTCTCGAGCAGCGCGTAGTGCACACGGGCGTCGCTGGGCATGTGTTCGCGCATGTAGTTGACGCCGACGTTCATCAGCTCGACGGCGTCGAGCGCGCTACGCCCCAGATGCGGGGCCGCGGCGGCATGGGCGGCGCGCCCGACGAACACGAAATCCGCGCGGGTGTTGGCCAGCGACAGCGGCGGCGTCACCTCCCAGAAACTGGACGGGTGCCAAGAGATCGCCACGTCCACGTCCCTGAAGGCGCCCGCGCGGACCATGAAGGCCTTCGCGGCGCCGCCTTCCTCGGCAGGACAGCCATAATAGCGGACCCGGCCCGGAAGGCCGCTGTCCGCAAGCCAGGTCTTCATCGCCGTCGCCGCCAGCAGTGCCGCGGAGCCGAGCAGGTTGTGCCCGCATCCATGTCCGTGCCCGCCGCTCTCGACCGGACGGTGCTCGGCCACACCAGCTTCCTGGCTCAGACCCGGAAGGGCGTCGTACTCGCCGAGAAACGCGATCACGGGGCCGCCTTCGCCGGCTTCGCCGATGATTGCGGTCGGGATGCCGGCGACGGTCTCGCTGATGCGGAAGTCCTGATGCAGCAGTTCGGCCCGGTGCTCGGCCACGGACCGAGCCTCGGTGTAGCAGACCTCGGGCATGCCCCAGACCCGGTCGCTCAAGGCGACGAACCGCTCCTTTTCAAGGTCGACCTGCCGCCACAACGCATTGCGATTGTCCATGAACCTGGCTCCGGGGCTTGGATGACGCCCAGTTGATCAAGCACGGCCGCGCGAATCTGCGGAGCGCCCGGCGACGTTGCTGCGGTGCAGGATTGACGCCAAGCGTTGGCACATGGCTTGCTGGCCCCAAGCGTAGACCGGAACGCGCGGACGCGACAGCCGTCACGCAGGGAGAAGCAGATGTCGAAACTCGAGAAAAAGCTGCAGAACCTCATCGATAAGGTAAAGGACGGCGACCTTTCGAGGCGATCGTTTGTGCAAAAATTGGTCGCTTTGGGTCTCACGGCGCCAATGGCGACGCAGATGCTCGCCTGGAACGGCGTGGCGATGGCTCAGACGACCCCCGCC
>CAZVMY010000262.1:0-382 GCA_964628955.1 uncultured Methylocystis sp. | reverse complement strand
CCGACCAAGGCCGGCGGCGGCGGCCCGCTCAAGCTGCTGTACTGGCAGGCGCCGACGCTGATCAATCCGCATTTTGCGGTCGGCACCAAGGACCAGGAAGGCTCGCGCATCTTCTACGAGCCGCTCGCCGGCTGGGACAACGAGGGCAATCTCGTGCCGTGTCTCGCGGCCGAAATCCCGACCAAGGCCAACGGCGGACTGAGCGCCGACGGTAAGTCGGTCACCTGGAAACTGAAGCGCAACGTCAAGTGGCACGACGGCAAGCCGTTCACCGCCGACGACGTCGTCTTCAACTGGGTCTATGCGGCGGACCCGGCCACGGCTGCGACGACCATCGGATCCTACAAGGACATCACCGTCGAGAAGGTGGACGACCTCATGG
>CAZVMY010000261.1:0-5036 GCA_964628955.1 uncultured Methylocystis sp. | reverse complement strand
TTCGTGAACGACGCCTACACGCGCGGTCTCGGCGACCGGAACCTGTTCGTCGAGAGCGTGACGCTGAACGGCCAGACGGTCCTGCCGGCGGCGGGCAACTCGACTTTCGACCGGGGCGCCGGCGCCAAGGCCTACGACGGCATCGACGTGCTGCCCGGCCGCACGGCGCTCTACTGGAACGGCGCGCTGCGCCTCACCGCGCCCGGCACGGTTGCGGCTCCCCTGCCGAAGCCCACGCCGGTCACGCAGCCGCCGGTCCCGGTCTTCACCACGGTGCCCGCGACCGCGACGTCGCCATGGCCGATCCTGCAATTCGTGAACGCCCTGTCGTTCACGTCCCGCAGCGCGCAACTCACGACCGTCTGGGGCAGTTACTGGGAACGAAGCGAGACGTCGTTCAATGTCGACTGGGACCAGCAGACGCAGGAAATCGGCAACGCGGCCAACGGCAATCATGCGGTCTATGCGGTCGACATGGGAAGCGGGGTCGATACGATCACACTCCGCGTGTCGCTGCCGTCGGGCGTCAACGGCGCCGAGTTCCGCCTGGGCTCGGTTACGGGTCCGCTGCTCGGGTCCTGCACGATCAACTCCACCGGCGGCGACGCCCAGTACAAGACGATCGGCTGCCCAGTCGATCCGCTGTTGGCGAAGGGCAAACAGTCGCTGGTGGTCCTCTTCACCGGGCCGAACGCGACCATGCGGCTCAACTGGCTCGCGTTCTGGGCGAGCAACACGACGCAGGCGATCGATGGCCTCATGAAGGTGCAGAGGACGACGGCCTTCAACAAGCCGGCGCCCACGGTGCCGCTGGCGGGCACCCCGGTCCGGAGCCAGGCGTCGCTGCCGGCGGCGAACGAGGTTCTGGCGCAGACCTACGGCGCATGGTCGCCCTCGAAGCCGGGCGAGTGCCCGAAATGGCTGCATGACAGCCATTGGGTCCGCGGCGACGACGGGAAGATCTATCCGACCTGGCATCCGCCCGTCGATTTCAATCCCGAGACCGGTACCTATTGCACCTACGCTCACGAGCATGGGGACGACCCGCGCGGCTCCGAGGCGTTCGCGATCGGCGGGATGCCGGCCTTCGGCATCGTCAACGAGGCGCATTCGCCGAACGACCTCTCGCTTCGCCGGCGTGAGGATCATTACGGCCACAAGATCCGCGTCGGCAACAACTGGCAGATGTACAACCGGACGCTCCATAGCGACGTCCGGTCCTGCGACATCCTCGTGAAGCTGCACATGGGGACCCACTCGCCGGATGCGCTGACCAACACGGCGCACGAGCTCATCACCTACGGTCAATGCGAGGGTCTGGAGCCGTTCAACATCCGGCACTTCGCGCTGTTCGGTACGCCGGGCACGTTCAAGGAAGCCGAAGCGCCGGGCTGCGGCCAGGGCATCGTGTCCGGCATCACGCCGAGCCCGCCCAATCAGCCCAACGGCGGCGCGTTCCGCTCGCTCCCGACCCGTGACTGCTACCAGCGCGGAACGGCGGAAGAGAAACTGGCGCACGCCAGCGGGCGCACCAACGAGTTCTGGCTCACGGGCATGGTCGGCGGCAACCTCTACGCGGTGGTGCAGGATCCGTCCCGGCTGTTCGATCCGGCCACGCCGAACAAGATCGGACGCACCGTCGACGCCTGCTACGACCCTGCCCATCCGCTGGCGACGACGCTGCAATGCCAGCTGACCGTCGCTTCAAGTGCCGGCAAGGTGGCGTGGGACGACCCCCGCTCGCTGTTCCGCGGGGCCTTCCAGGGCAACACCCATATCTCGGCGATCGCCTTCGGTAATTCGCCGGCGGCGGTGACGTACACCAACGCCTACGGGCAAAACTCCCGGACACAGCCCGACCCGGCGAACGGCATCACGGTGAAGCAGCTCGTGCCGACGACGGGGTTCGACTACCGGGTCGACTCGCACTTCAGCGTCTTCCCGACGGCGGACTACTCGGCTGCCGGAAGGAACGGCGTCCGTGCGCCGAACTGAACCCGTGACGCGCCCCGGATCCCCCGGAGCGCGTCCGTCCCGGCGCGGCGTGCTCCAGGCCGCGGCCGGGATGGTCCTCGCCAGCGCGCTCCCCCCGGCGGCCGTCGCCGGGGAGGGGCGTGAAGGAAACGCGCAGGCGGGGACCGCGCACTCGGGCAAGGCAGTCACGGGCAAGGCAGTCTCGGGCAAGGCAGTCTCGGTGCGGTTCCGGGAACCCGGTGGCGTCGGGCTCGACCTCGCGTTCTGGGACGAGGCGAACTTCCGCCTCGTCCCGACGAGCGGGCCCACGGAGACCTGGATCGTTTCCGAGCGGATCTTTCTGGTCCTGCGGCCCTCGCTGGCGACGGCCGGCGCCACGCGGATCCTGTGGCTCGGCAACCTTGCCGCGCCGCCGGCCAACGTCGACCGCGCTCAGGCGGACGTCAGGCCGACCTCACTTCCGGAGGCCGAGCGGGCCGCATGGGCGCTCGGCGTCCCGGTGCACGACGCGACGGTGACGGGTGCCGGTCGGCCAGGCCCGGCGGCCACGCTCAGCGTCGCCCGGCTGCCGCATCTGGCGCGCGCCCAGCATGCCGTCGAGCGGCGGCTGCGTGCCGCGATGGACATGAACGTCTGCGGCGACGGGATAGAGCGTCTGACCCGCTGGTGGGCGCCCGCCTGGACCGGGCAGGGTTTCGCGGCAGTGGCGACCAGCGATGGCCCGCGGCTCGACGGCCCGGTCCGCGTCACGGACGACGCGCCGCCGCCGCTTCCGGCGGACGTCATCGTCGAGGATTACCGGATCAGCCGGCCCGGATGAGCCGGCCCGGCCGAACGTCGACGCCGGAGCCATGCTTCCGGCGTCTTTCGTCGGTCCGCCGCCATGCGCGGCGCCTCCGGTGAACGCGCGCCCCTTGCAGAACTGCCCACCGTCGGCCACGATGCGCGCACGACCCCGTGATCATCATCCGAGTGAAGAGGCGGCCGGTGTCGTCCCTTGTCCTGATCCGCGACGGCAATGCACAGACGGCTTCGCGCCTGTCGATCGCGATGATCGGCGGCTTCGGCGTGACCGTCGACGGTCGGCCGCTGGCGATCCAGAATCGCAAATGCTGCGCCCTGCTCGGTCATCTCGCGCTGCTCGACGGCCGGAGCATCGCGCGCGAGCGCATGGTGGGGCTGCTTTGGAGCGAGGTTGAGGACGAAAAGGCGCGGCAGTCGCTGCGCCAGGCGATCTATGAACTGAACGGCCTGCTCGTCGCGGCAGGCTTCGATGGCCTCAAGGCCGACAAGCTCTCGCTGACGCTGGAGCGGGGCCGGTTCACGGTCGACGTACTCGAAGCGATCGAGTGCGCGGCGGCAGGTCGGGTCCATCCGAGCCTCGAGGTCGAGTGCGAAAGCCTCGAAGGGTTGCTCCAGCCGCTGGAATCGGTCGATCAGGCCTTCAGCGCCTGGGTCCGCGCGAAACGCCGGCAGCTTCTGGAGCAGCTCACCGTCGCGCTGGAAGGCGCGCTCTCAAGGCCGAGCGCCGGCGACGAGACAGACGCGGTCGCCCGGGCCTTGCTCAGGCTCGATGCGACGAATGAGATCGGCGTTCGCCATCTGATGGAGTCCCGCTTCCGGCAGGGCGACATCGGCGGGGCGCTCGGTGCCTACCGGGCGCTGTGGGATCTTCTATCGGACGAGTTCGACAGCGAGCCGACCGCTCCGACGCAGGAACTGGCCGCGCGCATCAAGCTCGCCGAGCCGAGCACCGAGGTGAGGCTTCCGCCACCGCCCGTCGCAGCGACGCGAGCGGCGCGGCTGCTGATCTCGGTCGATGCCTTCGACATGACCGGAGCCGATCCGCAGCACCACTACCGCATTCTCGGTTTCCGGCGGGACCTGCTGTCCTGCCTGGTGCGCTTCCGCGAATGGCTCGTGCGCGACGGCGCGACCCCGGCGCCGCAGGCGTTCGGCCCCGTCGACGAATACGTGATCGAGACCAGCGCCTACGATGCGCCAGGCGGCATGTTCCTGGCGCTGACGCTGCGGGAGGCGGCCACCGGCATCTACCTGTGGAGCGAGCGTCTGGCGATGGAGCCGGAGCGGTGGTTCGAGATCCAGCAGACGGTGGTCCGGCGCCTCGCCGCCGTCCTCAACCTGCACATATCGTCCGGCCGTCTCAACGCCGCCGTCAGCCGTCCCGACGGCGCGCTCAGGGCCTATGATCTGTGGCTGCTCGGCCAGTCCGAGATGCGGGAATGGACGGCCGAAGGCACCGGAAGCGCGATGCAGCGGCTGGAGACGATCACCCGGCAGCATCCCGATTTCGCTCCGGCTTACAGTGGACTGGCGCAGGTTCTGAATTCGCTTCACTTCGCCCAGCCTGGACAGATGCGGACCGCTGCGGTCACGGCTGCGGCGCTGCGCAACGCCCAGGAGGCGACCCGGCTCGATCCGGTGGACGCCCGCGGCCACCTCAGTCTCGGCTGGGCCAACGCCATGGCGGGACGGCACGATCGCGCGGCCGTGCATCACGAGCTCGCCGTCGAACTGAACGACACCGATTCCTGGACCCTGCTGTCGGCGGCGCTCGGTGCCGCCTCGCGCGCGGAGCATGAGCGCGCGGCGGAGCTCAACGCCCGCTCCGCCGAGCTGTGCATCGCACCCATGGCATCGCACTGGGGATACCGGGCACAGATCGCGTTCCTCGCGGGGGATTACGAGAGCTGCGTCGAGACGGCCGCTGCGGCCGCGCGCGGCATCCCGTCCTCACCGGGATGGCGGATCGCGGCGCTCGGCCAGCTCGGCCGCCGCGATCAGGGGCGGGCCGAGATGGCGGAGTTTGCCGCCTTCATCGGCGAACGCTGGGCCGGGGAGGGCATCGCGACGGAGGAAGCCGTCGCGACATGGTTCCTGCAGCTCTTTCCGTTCGCGCGCGAGCAGGACTGGGCGGTCTTGCGGGACAGCTTCGCGCGGCTCGGGCTCGACGTCGGGCGAGCCCGCTTCGTCGAACCGTTCGCGTGAGGCAGACCGTCGCCCCGGCGTCCGGCCTTTGACCTGAAGCCGAACGATCGCTG
>CAZVMY010000260.1:0-5062 GCA_964628955.1 uncultured Methylocystis sp. | reverse complement strand
AGAGCTGGCCGCCGTAGGGCGGATCGGTGAACCAGTAGCTGCCGTCGGGATGGGGCACGACGTCGTTGGGCGAGTTCAGCTTCTTGCCGTCGAAGGCGTCCGCCAGCACCGTCGCGGAGCCGTCGAGCTCATAGCGGACGACGCGTCGGTTCAGGTGCTCGCAGGAAAGCTGCCGGCCCTGGAAGTCGAAGGTGTTGCCGTTGCTGTTCCCCGATGGAGTGCGGAAGACGCTGACGCGACCGTTGTCCTCCAGCCAGCGCAGTTGCCGGTTGTTGGGGATGTCGCTCCAGACGAGATAGCGCCCTTGCGCGTTCCAGGCCGGCCCTTCCGACCAGAGCGCGCCGGTCCAGAGCCGCTGGATGGCGCTGTTGGGCTGGGCGACGGCGCCGAAGGCCGGGTCCAGCGTCAGGATGTCGGGATCCCAGAAGTAGGTCGTCGGCGCGCCGTTCGGGCTGAAATCCCGCGGCGGGGTCGTGATCGTGCTCGGCGGCCCGACGGGCGCGGCCGTCCCTTGCGCGAACGCGCGTTCCGCGGTGGCCGCCAGCAGACCCGTGCCGGCGACCGCCAGCATTGCGCGCCGCGACAGCGGCGACCGGGCGGTGTCGTCAGATATCCCGTGATCCATAATTCCCCTCCCTGAAACGTCTTTTCTTACGGGAGGTATCGGCGGCGCCAATTGCGGCCGTGGCGTGGCAACGCCGGACTGTTGATCGGCCCGCCTGGCGCTACCCTGCCGGGGCACCGGCGAGCGGATCGCGGACCGGCGTGCGCAGCGCCTTCCTGACCGCGGAGGAGGCCGCGACCACGCCCTTCTCGGCGAAGAGTTCGTGGTTCGTCTCGATCTCGTCGAGCGCGTAGAGATAGTTCACCATCAGCCCGTGCGACTGCTGCAGCGCCTTGGTCGAAAGATCGCCCAGCACGTTGATCCGTTCGAGGCTGGCGCCGTTGCCGAGATGGAACCGCGCCACCGGATCGAGCGGCCGGCCACCCGCCGTGCGCGCTTCCAGGAAGTAATGGGCAGCGGCGGCCAGGAGCGGCTCGTGCAGACGCGCGCGCGCCGCGTCGTCGCGGTACCAGTCAGGCTGGTCGAGACCGGCCAGTGCCAGCATGTCGGCGGGATCGAGCGGCGGACGTTCTCCGCTCTCCCGCATTGCCGCGAGCCAGGCGGCGAAGGCCGGAACCGGCGAGAGCGTGACGAAGGTCCGCAGGTTCGGCAGTTCGCGCTTGAGGTTCTCGACCACCTGCTTGATCAGGAAGTTGCCGAAGGACACGCCGCCGAGGCCGCGCTGCGTATTGGAGATGGAATAGAACACTGCCGTCGTCGCATCGCCCGGCGCGATCGGTGTCCGCGACAGATCGAGCAGCGGCGCCACCGCCGCGGGCATCTCGCGCGTCAGAGCCACCTCGACGAAGATCAGCGGCTCGTCGACGAGCTGCGGATGGAAGAAGCCGTAGCAGCGCCGGTCCAGGGGTTCGAGCCGGTTGCGCAGGTCGTCCCACGTCTCGATGGCGTGCACGGCCTCGTAGCGGATGATCTTCTCGAGAATGTTGGCCGGCGTCGTCCAGTCGATCGGTCTCAGCACGAGGAAACCTCTGTTGAACCACGATGAGAACAAGTGGACGAAGTCCATGTCCACCATGCGCAGGTCGGGGCGGTCCGGCAGCAGTTCCAGAAGGTCCTCGCGCATCCGCACGAGTGCCGCGGTGCCGCCCGGAGCGAGGTTGAGCCTGCGGATGAGCTCCTGACGGCGCGGCTCAGCCGCGCGGTGCAACGCCGAGACCGCCGTTTCGTCGTCGGGCGCCATCTGATGCGCGGCGATGGCCCGGGCGAGCCCTGCCCTGTCCGGCCCGAAGCGCTCGGCGAGCGCGGTCAGGAACGCGGCGCGATCGGCCAGGGTCGCGACCTGATAGCCATCGAGCAGGCTTCGTGCGATCGCGACACCGGACGCCTCGCCCCGGCCCGAGAGGAGCGCCTCGGCGAGATCGGCGAGCGACGGCCCTGGTCCCGCGCCCGGATGGCCGCCGAGGTTGAGCAGCCGGCGGCCACGGTCGGTGACCGCCTCCAGCAGGTCGCTGAAGAAGCTCACCTGCATGGTCCCCCTCCCCGATCGCTCGCGACGCCGTCCGATCGCCGCCTAGGATGAATCCGCTGCCGGGGCAAGATGTTGGCGTGGAGGCGGCTCGGGCGGCCTCCGGTCACGATTTCAGGCGCGACGTTGACGGCGTCGGCGTTTTCAGGCCCCGATCACGATAAAGGCGGGGCAAACCCGTGCGGGGGGGGAACGGGCATGCGTATCGCGATCATGGGATCGGGCGGGATCGGCGGCTATTTCGGCGCAAGGCTGGCGAAGGGGGGCGCCGACGTCATCTTCATCGCGCGCGGGCGGCACCTCGAGGCGATGCGCCGCGACGGCCTCCTGATCGAGAGCGCGCAGGGCAACATCCACGTCCCCGACGTGCAGGCGACCGACGATCCGGCGTCGGTCGGGATGGCCGATCTCGTCATGGTCGGCGTCAAGCTGTGGGACACGGAAGAGGCGGCAGAGGCCGTGCTGCCGCTGGCAAGAGCCGGCGCGGCGGTGGTCTCTTTCCAGAACGGCGTGCAGAAGGACGATATCCTCCGCGCGGTCGTCGGCGAAGCGGCCCTGATGGGCGGGGTCAGCTACATCGCAGCGTCCATTGCGCGGCCGGGAGTGATCGCCCATGTCGGGCAGATGCAGCGCCTCGTCTTCGGGGAGTTCGACGGCAGCCGCTCGGCGCGCGCCGAGGCCTTTCTCACCGCCTGTCAGAGAGGCGGCATCGACGCGGAACTCCATCCCGACATCCGCCGCGCCACCTGGGAGAAGTTCGTCTTCCTCGTCGGCCTGTCGGCCACGACGAGCGGCGTCCGACGACCGGTCGGCGTGGTGCGGGCCAACGAGACGAGCCGGGCGCTGCTCCTCGACGTCATGCGCGAGGTGGTGGCGGTCGGACGCGCCCGCGGCGTCGATCTCGCGCCGGACTTCCCCGAGAACCGGCTCGCGTTCATCGACACACTGCCCGCCGCGATGACCTCGTCGATGCACGGCGATCTCGAACGCGGCAGCCGGCTGGAGGTCGACTGGCTCAGCGGCGGGGTCGTCCGCATGGGCGCCGACCTCGGCGTGCCGACGCCGTTGAACCGCGCGATCGTGGCCCTGCTCGCGCCCCACGCAGCCGGAGCGGCGGCATGACCGGCCTCACCATCCGCGCGATCCGCACCACCACCGTCGGCGTGCCCATGGCGCGGCCGCTGGGGACCAGCGCCGGGACGGTGACGACCGCGCCGCTCTCCCTGATCGACCTCGAAACCGAGGAGGGCATCACCGGCCGCGGTTATCTCTTCTGCTACCAGGCGGCGGCCGGGCCGGCGATCGCGCAGATCGTGACCGGGATTCAGGAGATGATCCGCGGTGACGCAATCGTGCCGCACGAGATCGGCGCGCGGCTGCACCAGCGCTTCCGCCTGATCGGGGTGCAGGGAATCGTGCGCATGGCGCTGGCCGGCATCGATATCGCCTGCTGGGACGCCGTGTCGAAGGCGGCCGGGCTGCCGCTGGCGAGCATGCTCGGCGCGCGGCCCCGGCCGCTGCCGGCCTACAACAGCAACGGCCTCGGGCTGATGCCGCCGGCGGCGCTGGTGGACGAGGCCGAGGCGCTGCTGGACGGCGGCTTCGGGGCCGTCAAGCTGCGGCTGGGCTACGCGACGCTTTCGGAAGATCGCGCTGCGGTCCGCGCCGTCCGCGACCGGCTGCCGGACCACGTTCAGCTCATGGTCGATTACAATCAGGCACTGACGCTCGCCGAGGCGCTCCGCCGCGGCCGCATGCTCGACGACGAGGGTGTGGACTGGCTGGAGGAGCCGATCCGCCACGACGATTACGACGGCAACGCGGAACTCGCGGCGACGCTCGCCACGCCGATCCAGATCGGCGAGAATTTCTCCGGCCCGCAGGCCATGGCGACGGCGCTCGGCGCGAAAGCCGCCGATCTCGTGATGCCCGACCTCGAACGGATCGGCGGCGTGACGGGCTGGATGCGCGCCGCCGGGATCGCCGCCGGCGCGGGCATCGAGATGTCGTCGCATCTCTTCCCGGAGGTCTCGTCGCACCTGCTCTGCGCCACGCCGACCTGCCATTGGCTGGAATGGGTCGACTGGGCCGCACCCATCCTCGCTGAACCGTTGCAGGTGGTGGACGGCATGGTGACGCCGTCCACGCGCCCCGGAGTCGGTCTCGAGTGGAATCCGGAGGCGGTCAGGCGATACACGCTCGCCTGACCGCGGAGCGGTCATGCCGCGTCGTGGAAGATGACGCCCATCGTGTGGCGCCGGCCGTGCTTCACGCGGCTGACGCCGTGGCGCAGGTTGACGCGGTAGCTGCCGCGACTGCCCGCGACCGGCCTCGTATGCACCGCGAAGATCACGCCCTCGCCCTGGCAGAGCGCCACCACCTCGGCGCGGGACTGCATGCGCGGCCGCTGCTCCGTCAGCACGAACTCGCCGCCGCCGAAGTCCCGGCCGGGCTCCGAGAGCAGGAACGCGACCTGCAGCGGGAAAACGTGCTCGCCGTAGAGATCCTGATGCAGGCAGTTGAAATCGCCGGGGTCGTACTGCAACAGCAACGGTGTCGGGCGTGTCTGTCCGGCCGCATGGCAGCGGGCCAGAAAGGCGGCGTGATCCGCCGGATACTGCACCCCGATGCCCATGAGCGCATTCCAGCGGTTGGCGAGCGGCACCAGCCGCGGAAAGATCGCGCGCCGCAGCGTAGCGATCGCGTCGGGAAGCGGATAGGCGAAATACTTGTACTCACCGCGGCCGAAACCGTGCCGCGCCATCACGACACGGCTGCGGAACGGCGCTTCCTGCGGATAGAGCGCCGACAGCGCCCGGCATTCGTCGGTCGTCAGCAGCGGCCCGGTCGCGGCGGCGCCGTGACCGTCGAGATCGGCCTCGATCCGCGCCCAGTCGAGTGCGGCGACCCGGTTGCCGAGCGCGACCATCACGCCGCCTCCCGCGCGAGCAACACGCGCTTGCGCTCGACGC
>CAZVMY010000259.1:0-5066 GCA_964628955.1 uncultured Methylocystis sp. | reverse complement strand
GAGGTCAAGAACAAGACCGAGTTCGGCCTGTTCCTGGGCCTCGAGGGCGACGTGGACGGCATGGTCCACCTGTCGGATCTGGACTGGAACCGTCCGGGCGAGCAGGTGATCGAGGAATACCGCAAAGGCGACATGGTGAAGGCGACCGTTCTCGACGTCGACGTCGAGAAGGAGCGCATTTCGCTCGGCATCAAGCAGCTTGCCGGCGACCCCTATGCCGACAGCGGCGACCTCAAGAAGAACCAGGTCGTCACCTGCGAGGTGACCGAGGTCAAGGAGTCGGGGCTCGACGTGAAGATCGTCGGCACCGACATCTCGACCTTCATCCGCCGCGGCGATCTCGCCCGCGACCGGGCGGACCAGCGGCCGGAGCGCTTCGCCGTCGGCGAGAAGCTCGATGCCCGCGTCATCATGTTCGACAAGAAGGCCCGCCGGGTCCAGGTGTCGATCAAGGCGCTGGAAATCCACGAGGAGCGCGAGGCCGTGGCGCAGTTCGGGTCGCAGGACTCGGGCGCTTCGCTCGGCGACATTCTCGGCGCCGCCCTGAAGAAGGCCGGAACCAAGTAACGTCGAGAAGGTCACGTCGGTCGGAACGACCGGCTCGCCCATCGATACCGACCCGCCGGTCTCCGGCGGGTCGGTTCGTTTTCAGCGCATCTCAGTCACGATCCGGCGCCTCCAGAGGAAACAGCGCACGATACGGGCGGCCCTCGTCGACCGCACGCGCGAACGACGGCCGCGCGAGAAGCCGGGCCCGGTAAGCGCGAAGCGCGCCATAGACCTCGGGGATCGGGTGAACCCAGTCGGCGTAGAACAGCGCGGGAGCGGCCGCACAATCCGCGAGGCTGAACAGCTCCGCCGCGGCCCATCGCCGCCGTTCGAGCCGGCGATCGAGCCAGGTATAGGCCTTGTCCAGCGCGGCGCGGGCCTGCTCGACCTCGATCATGTCGTGCCGTTCCGGCGAGCGCAGCGCGTCGTTCACGATCCGCTGCATCTGCGTCATCACGTGATCGTCGAAGATGCGGTCGAGCATGCGCACCTCGACGGCGGTTGCCGGATCGTCCGGGATCAGCCGGACCGCTCCGCCATGAGCGATCTGCACGTGCTCGATGATCGTACTGGACTCCATCACCGGATGATCCCCGTCGAGCAGCAGCGGGAACTTGCCGATCGGCCAGTGTCTCGAGAATTCCACCCAGTTTTCCGGGCTTTCGGGACCGAGCATCCTGTACTCGAACGGCACGGCGTTCTCGTAGAGTGCGGTCAGGACCTTCTGGCAGTAGGACGAGAAGGGATGGGCGAAGAGCGTGAGGGGCATGGCTCGATCTCCCGCCTGGGACGGACGTGCCCGGAGGTCCGGGCCACGCTTCGGTCACCGCGCCTCGGCGACCGTTCGCCGGAGCTTTCCGTCGCTCGCGAGGTTACAGCCGGAGGCAGCACTCGAGCCAGCACGAGCCCTGCGCCACGGACATATCGCCGGTTCCCCTCAGGACGGCGATCGTCTAGGGGTCTGCGCTCGGGGCGCCTCGGGATCGGACAGGGAGATCGGCCATGACCTTGGATGCCGACGCATTGGTCGACCGCCGACGGCTGCGCCGCCGCGTGACGTTCTGGCGCGTGGTCGCCGTCGGCCTCGCGGCAGCCGCCGTCATCGCCGGTGCGGTCCTGATCCGCTCGCCCGGTATGCTGTCGGTCGGCGCCCGGCATGTCGCGCGCATCACGATCGATGGCGTGATCACCGGCGACCGCGCCACGCTCCGGCTGATCGAGAACGTCGGCAAGGCTGAATCGGTCGCGGCGGTGCTGGTGACGATCGACAGCCCCGGCGGGACGGTCACCGGCTCCGAAGCCTTGCACGACAGCCTGCGCAGGCTGTCCGCGCAGAAGCCGACGGTGGCCGTCGTGAACAGCCTCGCAGCTTCGGGCGGCTACATCGCCGCGCTCGGGACCGACCGGATCATTGCCCGGCAGACCTCACTGGTCGGCTCGATCGGCGTGATCTTCCAGTACCCCAACCTAACGAAGCTGCTGGATTCCGTCGGCGTGCAGGTCGAATCCATCAAGTCCACGCCCCTCAAGGCGGCTCCGAGCGGGCTCGAGCCGACGACGGAGGAGGCTCGGCAGGCGGTTCGCGACCTCGTGCTGGAGAACTACCGCTGGTTTCGCAACCTCGTGAAGACGCGGCGCGGGCTGGACGAGGCACAGCTCGCCAGCGTCTCCGACGGTCGCGTGTTCACGGGCACGCAGGGGGTCGCCCTCAAGCTCGTCGACGAGATCGGCTCCGAGCGTGAGGCGGTCGCGTGGCTGGAAACGCAACGCGACGTCACCAAGGGCCTCCCGGTCAGAGACTGGCGCAACCAGTCCGGCCTGAGCGATTTCGATCTGCGCAGCGGAACGGCGTCGCTGCTCCGTCTCGCCGGTCTCGACGGAATTGCCCGGGTAATTGATCGCGCGGTGCGCCAGGCGGAGGGACTCACCCTTGACGGGCTGCTCGCCGTCTGGCAGCCTTCGGGCGAAAAGTGACGTTGGTTCAATATCCTAGCGTTATCCGATCGCAAGGATAGGATCCCCACCATGATCAAGTCCGAACTCGTCCTGAAGATCGCCGAGCAGAATCCGCATCTCTATCAGCGCGACGTCGAGAACATCGTGAATGCGATCTTGGGCGAGATCACCGACGCGCTCCGGCGTGGCGATCGGGTGGAATTGCGCGGTTTCGGCGCGTTTTCGGTCAAGAAGCGCGAGGCGCGCCTCGGACGCAATCCGCGCACCGGGGCGCAGGTGGCGGTCGAGGAGAAGGTCGTGCCCTATTTCAAGACGGGCAAGGAGATGCGGGTCAGGCTGAACCGCAAGCCGGCGCCGTCGCGGTCCAAGGCCGTCGCCGCGGGGTCCGGAGCCGCCCGGGTCGCCGCCGTCGGGGCTGATGCCGCGAAGTCCGAGGCCGGCAAGCCGTCGGTCAAGGCCGCGGCCGGGCACAAGGGCTGATCGCAGGCGAGGCCGCCGCGGCGGTCCTGTCGGCGCGTTCACGAGGATCATCCATGCTCGGCTGGATCAAGAAAGTCGTTCTGCTGGTCATCGCACTGGTCGTCGTCATCCTCGCGGTGGCGAACCGCGCGCCGGTGGTGCTGGCGCTCGATCCCGTGGCCGGCGTGGACTCGCCCTATACCGTCACCATGCCGCTGTTCGCCGCGCTGCTCGGCGCCGTGATCCTCGGCGTGGTCATGGGCGGCCTCGCCTCGTGGATCGCGCAGGGGCGGCACCGGCGGGCCGAGCGCCGCTACCGCCGGGAAGCCGAGAAGCTGAAGCAGGAAGCCGACCGGATGCGCGCCATGCAGCCTCCCGCAGTGGCCGGGCTGCCCGCGCTGCGGCGCGGCTGAGATGCGGATCGTCGGAGCCGAGGATCTCGATCGCCTGCTCGACGTCCCGGCGCTGATCGATGCCATCGGCGATGCGTTCGCCTCGGAGATCGTGGTGCCGGTGCGGCACCATCATGAGATGGGCAAGGGCGACACGCCGGCGACGCATCTGCTGATGCCAGCCTGGACGGTCGGTCGCAGCCCGAACTTCCTCGGCACCAAGGTCGTCAACGTCTTCCCGACCAACGCCGCGCGCGGGCTGCCCAGCGTCATGGGCAGCTATCTGCTGATGTCCGGCGACACCGGAGAGCCGCTTGCGGTGATGGACGGCGCGCGACTGACGCTGTGGCGCACGGCGGCCGCGTCGGCGCTGGCGAGCCGGTTCCTGTCGAGGCCGGACGCCGAGCGCCTCGTCATGGTCGGCGCCGGCGCTCTGGCGCCTTTCCTGATCCGCGCGCACGCCGCCGTGCGACTGATCCGCGAGGTCCTGATCTGGAACCCGCGACCCGCAAAGGCCGAGATGCTGGCCGCGTCACTTCATCTCACCGGCGTTTCCCTGCGGTCGACCACCGATCTGGAGGCTGCGGTCCGCGCCGCCGACGTCGTCACCTGCGCGACGCTCTCGGTCGAACCCGTCGTCCGCGGCGCATGGCTGGCCGAAGGCGATCTCGTCGGCGCCTACCGCCCGGCGATGCGCGAGAGCGACGACGAGGCCGTCCGCCGTGCGCGCCTGTTCGTCGACACCCGTGCCGGCGCGATGAAGGAGGGCGGCGACATCGTGCAGCCGCTCACCAGCGGCGTGATCGGCCCCGACCGCATCGAGGCGGACCTGTTCGATCTTTGCCGCGGCAAGGCCGTGGCCCGCGAAGCGAACGACATCACGCTGTTCAAGTCGACCGGCACGGCCATCGAGGACATCGCCGCCGCCATGCTGGCATGGACGCGGCTTCAGGCTGCGTGATGCGCGGTTTCGTCAAGATCTGCGGTCTTTCGACCGAGGCCACGCTCGACGCCGCCATCGAGGCCGGCGCCGACATGATCGGTCTCGTGTTCCACCCGAAGAGTCCGCGCTTCGTGGCGCTGGACGTCGCGGCGGCGCTGGCAGCGCAGGCGCGCGCGGCAAACGTTGCGGTGGCGGCGCTCGTGGTCGATCCCGCGGACGAGGCTCTGGCCGCGCTCGCCGAGGCCGTGCGGCCCGACCTCTGGCAGGCGCACGGCAGCGAGACCCCGGACCGCGTCGCGCACATCCGCGCCCGTTTCCGGCTTCCGGTCATGAAGGCGATCGGTGTCGCGGATGCCGCCGATCTCGCGCGCGCGGCGGCTTTCCACGGCGTCGCCGACCGGCTTCTGCTCGATGCGAAGCCGCCGGCAGACGCGTCCTATCCCGGCGGGCAGGGCCGGACCTTCGACTGGTCGATTCTCGACCGGGTTGACCGCCCGGCTGCTTTCCTGTTGTCAGGCGGTCTGACGCCCGAAACCGTGGCCGATGCCATCCGTCGCGTTCGGCCGGAGGGCGTCGACGTCTCGTCGGGCGTGGAAAGCGCGCCCGGCATCAAGGACGGCGCCAGGATCGCCGCCTTCGTGCAAGCCGCACGCGCGGCTTGGGGAGACAGGGCGTGACGCTGGCAGCCAGACCAAATTCCTTCCGCGCCGGGCCGGACGAGCGCGGCCATTTCGGCATTTTCGGCGGCCGCTACGTCGCCGAGACGC
>CAZVMY010000258.1:0-5079 GCA_964628955.1 uncultured Methylocystis sp. | reverse complement strand
GCGCGCGCCCGACGTGGTGCCGTTCCAGGTGAAGACCACGTCACGCGTCTTCGCATCCACGGTGGACAGGTCTGGCAGATCGCCGTAGCCGGCCTTGATGGTGCGCGTGTCTGCGAGCTTGAGCTCCTTGACCACGTCCCCCACCCAGGTCTCGCCGAAGCTCTCCCAGGCGACCATATCGACGCCGCGCTGGCCCAGCAGCGACCACATCGCCATTTCGACCGCACCGGTATCCGACGCCGGCACGATGCCGATCCGGTAATCGGCCGGCACCTGCAGCACTTCGCGGGTGAGGTCGATGGCGAGCTTCAGCCGCGCCTTGCCCGGCCTGGAGCGATGCGAGCGGCCGAGCGAATCGGTCCTCAGGTTTTCGGGAAGCCAACCGGGGCGCTTCGCGCACGGACCGGAGGAGAAATTAGGCACGTGCGGTCGCACGGCCGGAGCCGTCGTAGCGGTCATGTCGAACCATCCTTTCAGATGGGCGCGCCACGTTGGGGTGGCGTGTCCCGCCGTCGGAAATACGCGGTTCGGCAGCGTCCGTCCAGCCTCTTCAGAACTTCACGCCGAGGCCCGCCCGCGCCGTGTTGATCGACACGGTCGCGTCGTCGAAGGAGCCGAAGCGCATCGTCGAGCCTTCGACGCGCAGGAAGACGTTGCTGGTCAGAGCCCAGTCGAGACCTGCGCCCAGAACGTAGCCGAAGTTGATCGATGATCGGTTGGAGCGGCTCTGGACTTCGCTGAACGGCGTATTTGCCGCAACACGCGGCGGGTTGAACAAGGGAACGACGGTCGTGACCCCCGTGATGGAGTTCGTGATCGTCGTCGTTGCCACGTCGGTGATAGTCCCGGTCGCACCGGCTCGGATCGACGTCGATCCGTTGGCGATTGCGAGACCCCCGGTGATATAGGGCAGGAACGAGCCATAGGCCCATCCGGCACGCACCCGGACGGTGGCGATATCGGTCACGCGGTTGTTGGCGTCACCGAACACGGTGTAATTATAGAGGAACTGGGTCGAACTGGTGAACTGGCGCGCCAGCGATCCTCCGGAGGACACACCGAGGTTCGTGCGGGTATAGTCAGCTTCGAAGCCGAGGACCACGTCATCCCACTGCCAGTTGTAACCGGCGAAGATGCCATAACCGCCACTGTCCTTGCTGCGCCGCTGCAGCAGGGCAATGTCCTGAACATTGGCCTCCTGTACGAGTTCCGTGCGCTGGAGCAGGTCATTCAGGATCGCCCGGGTGCCGTTGTTGAAGTTCACCTGCGAATTCGTGAACCCGCCGTGCCCACCGACGTAGAATCCGCTCCAGTCGGTCGTCGCGCTCTCCGGAGCCGCGAAGGCGCCCCTGAGCACCGGCGAGTCGAGATCGGCCGCGGCGACGGGGCCCGAAAGCGTCAGAACGGCCGCGATGACGGTAAACGACAGGGCGGCGCAGGGCGGAAAGGGAGCGAACTGCCGGTCGGACGGTCGCATGAGGGAACATCTCCGAGGGTCGTTCGAGGACGCGGACTGGCGTCACCGACTAGAGAGATGATTGATTATTAACCCTAATAATTCGTTATCGGCTCGGCCGCACGGCCATGAACGCGAAAAGCGCGGACCTCGCGGTCCGCGCTTTCCCGACTTGGCGTTACGGTGAGGATCAGTATTTCTTGACGATGCGCGGCGGCAGCGGCTCGGCCGCGGCCACCTGCTGATGGCCTCCGAGCATCCAGCGCATGCCGAACCGCACCTCGTGACTGTCGATCTCGCGGATGCGGAGCGAGGACGTGCAGGCCGCGCCGCAGCCTGCGGTTCCACTCTGGATGCTGCCGAGATTGAGGTAGCGGTAGCCGATCTCGAGCTTGGCGTTAGGCAGGACGTCGTAGGCCAGTCCGGCCATGAGCGCCCAGGCGAACTCGGTCCGCTCGCGGCTGCTGAGGAAGGTCGGACCGGTCGGCGTGAAGGGGCCGCCCGTGACGAGGCCGGAAACCGGGTCCGTGATGTACTCGAGGCGCGAGCCCTGGTCGGTCAGGCCGCTGATCCGGTTGTGCGAGAAGCCGACGCCGCCGCCGATGAAGGGCGTCAGGCCATGCCAGGTGCCGAGGTCGACGTAGCCGTTGACCAGGAAGACCCAGGAGGCGATGTTGCCGCGATAGGCGTTGACGCCGTCGAAGGAACCCGCGGGCCGCCCCGCGGCACAAGGCCTCCCGGCGATGTTGAAGACCGGGTCGGCCGATTCGCAGTACTTGTCCTGGACCGAGAGCGACGCCTTCGTGCGATATTCGCCGGTGATGTCGGCCCTGAGCCAGCTGTTGAACTGGAAGCCCGCGCCGACTCCGCCCGCGACATGGCTGCCGAAATCGTCGTTGAAGCCGCGCACCCGCGCCGGGGTGACGAACGGGTTTGTGTCGATGATCTCGGACCGCCCGTTGATCTGGCCGACCGCGATGTCGCCCCGCAGATAGAAGCCGGAAAACGCCTCCGGTGCCGGCTCGAGGATCGGTGCCGCCGGCAGCGGCGGAAAGGAGAGATCGGCGGCCGCTGCTGCGGACGCCATGCCCGTGGTCACGAGCCCTGCGAGAGCGATGGTCCTGAGGCCCAGCATGCGTTCGGTCCTTGCGTCGGGCCGACAACGCGCATCCACGCCTGCGGCCAAGCCAACTGCACGGACATTCGCAACAAATTCCTAAGGTCCGGTTAACCTTACCGCTTAAGCATGCCGGCAGACCACGGCCCGGCGCCCCGCGCTCGGGGAGCTGGCGTCGCCGCGGCCGGGCAGAACACCGATCGGTGCCGGGCTGTCGCGTCGACGATGTGGTCGGCAACGGCTCTGATGCGTCCGAGCGAGCGAACGTCTTCGTGAACGACCAGAAAATAGCTCCGCTCGGCGCGCCGCTCGGGCAGCACCGGCTCGAGTTCGGGGAAAGTGGCGGCGATGAAGTGATGCAGGATACCGAGGCCCGCGCCCTGGCGAACTGCCTCGACCTGCCCCACGGCACTTGCGCAGTCGAGCCGCGTCCCGATCCCGCCGAAGAGGGTTTCGACATACTTCAGCGCGTTCGAGTAGGCATGGGCCTCGACGTAGCCGATCAGCCGGTGCGCACGCAGGTCGTCGAGCGACGCCGGGGCTCCAACGCGGGCGATATAGCTGCGGCATCCGAAAATACCGAGCGAGTAAGCCGTCAGACGGCGCGAGATCAGTCGGCCCGCCTCAGGCTGATCGAGCGTGATCGCGATGTCGACCTCGCGGCGCACGAGGCTCGCGGCGATCGGCATCGGCACGAGCTGCAGGTCTATCCCGGGATGTCGATCGAGGAAGGCGGTCATGGCCGGGATGAGGAAATACGTCATGAAACCGTCGGGCGCCCCGATCCGGACCGGTCCGGACAGATAGACGTCCTGCCGTCGAAGATCGGCTTCGGCCTGCAGCATCTCGCTTTCCATTCGCTCTGCGTGGACCAGCAGGCGCCGACCTGCCTCGGTGAGGTGCACGCCGCTGGTGGAGCGCTCGAACAGCGTCGACCCCAGCGCGATCTCGAGAGCGCGGACGCGACGGGCCACCGTTGCCTGATTGACCTTGAGCCTTCGCGCCGCAGCGACGAACTGATTCTGCCGCGCGACCGCGAGGAAGGCCCGGACGTCATCCCAATCCATAATGCTGAAAATTGCAGATTGAAGCCGCAGAATCAAAGGTTGATCTGCACAAATACGCGTGCGACCAGAGGTCATCCTTCAGCGGAGGCCCGATGTTCGGAGCCAGACTGCCGATCGTTCAGGCGCCGATGCTCGGTGCGTCCGGACCGGAGATGGCGCGCGAGGCGACCCTGGCCGGCGCCATCGGCTTCCTGGCAGGAGCCGGGCTGGCGGCGGACGCGCTGGCGGCTGGAATCGCGGACTTGCGAGGGCAGGTCGACGCGGCGCCCTTCGGCGTGAACCTGTTCATTCTCGATCCTGCCGCTCCGGATCCGGCTTCGGTCGCGCGGGCCATGGCCAGACTGGCGCCCTACCGGTCAGAACTCGGCTTGGCCGAGCAGGCGATCCCCAACCGCTGGGCGGAGGACTTCGCGGAACAGTTCGAGACGTTGGTCGCGGCGGCGCCTCCCATCGCGAGCTTCACGTTCGGAATCCTGTCGCCGGACCAGTGCCGCAGGTTGCGGCATGCAGGGACGAGGGTCATCGGCACGGCGACGACCGTTGCCGAAGCCAGAGCCTGGCATGCGGTCGGAGCCGACGCAGTGCTCGCACAGGGCTTCGAGGCCGGCGGCCATCGCGGCACGTTCCTCGCGCCGGTCGAGGACAGTCTGGTGGGGGTGTTCGCCCTGGTTCAGGCCGTCAGGGCGGCGGTGCCCATTCCAGTCATCGCCGGCGGCGCGATTGCGGACGGCCGCGCGGTCGCCGCGATGCTGCTGCTCGGCGCTGCGACGGTGCAGATGGGAACCGCGTTCCTTCTGGCCGAGGAGTCCCGGATATCGGCACCCTGGCGCGCCGCACTGAAGACGAGCGATGCGGACGCTACGCGGCTCACACGGGCCTTTTCGGGTCGGCACGCGCGTGGCATCGAGAACCGCTTCATGCGTGAGATGGACGACGTCGACGTGCCGCCTTATCCAATCCAGAACTCATTGACACAGGACCTGCGCGCCGCAAATGCTAGGGTCGGGAGATCGGACATGCTCTCGCTTTGGGCGGGTCAGGGCGTTCACGCGATCCGCGAGGGCCGAACCGCCGATCTGATCCGCGAATTCTGGGCCGAAGCTCGCGCTGCGCTCTCCGAGACGGCGACGACGTATTCGGACTGACGCCGGCCACTCAAGGGAACCTGAACAATGATCGACTATGGCCACTTCATCGGCGGCAGGCATGTGCCGGGCACGAGCGGGCGTCATGCCGACGTCTTTCAGCCGATGGATGGCACCGTGCGCGGCCGCGTGGCGCTCGCCTCCAAGGCGGAACTGACCGCGGCCGTCGCGAACGCCAGCGCCGCGCAGCCGGCCTGGGCCGCGACCAACCCGCAGCGGCGTGCCCGCGTGATGATGAACTTTCTCGCCCTCGTCGCGAAGCACAACGACGAGCTCGCCGAAACGCTCGCCCGC
>CAZVMY010000257.1:0-5091 GCA_964628955.1 uncultured Methylocystis sp. | reverse complement strand
GGCCGTCGAAGGCCTTGGCGGTTGTGACGGCGTCCTGCCCGGTCAGCGCGTCGGCGACCAGCAGCACCTCGTGGGGCGAGGTCGCCGCCTTGACCTCGGCCGCCTCGGCCATCAGCGCCTCGTCGACCGTGGTCCGGCCGGCGGTGTCGAGCATGACCACGTCGAAGCCGCCGAGGCGGGCGGCATCCATCGCGCGGCGCGCGATCTGCACGGCGCCCTGGCCGGCGACGATCGGCAGCGTCTCGACGCCGACCTGCCGGCCGAGGATGGCGAGCTGTTCCATCGCGGCCGGACGCCGCGTGTCGAGCGAAGCGAGCAGCACCTTGCGCTTCATGCGGTCGGTCAGGCGCTTCGCGATCTTGGCGGTCGTCGTCGTCTTGCCGGAGCCCTGCAGGCCGACCATCAGGATCGCCACCGGCGGCACGGCGTCGAGATCGATCGCATCGACCGTGGAGCCCAACGTCTCGACCAGCGTATCGTGCACGATCTTGACGACCATCTGGCCGGGCGTGACCGACTTGACCACGCTCGCGCCGACGGCCTTCGTCCGCACCTTGTCGGTGAACGAGCGCACGACCTCGAGCGCGACATCGGCCTCGAGCAGCGCGCGCCGCACCTCGCGCATGGCCTCGGCGACGTCGGCCTCGCCGAGCGCGCCGCGTCCCTTCAGCTTGTCGAGGATGCCGGACAGACGTCCGGAAAGCCCTTCAAACAAGAGATTGGCCCTCAAACATGCACGATCGCTCCAAACGGTTTTACGCCCGGGAGCGCAACGCGCCGCCGGGCGGTGACTGCCGGGCGATCCCGGACAGCGGGTCGAAGTCAGCACGGGCTGATTTCGGCACGGGTTATGCTCCTGCCACGCGCAGGCGTCAAGGTTTGACGGATCGCCATCACGCAACCGCAATCGGCCAGCACCTCTAGCCGCCGCGAAGGGGGCGGGCGATGGGGGAGACTCTCGTTGGGATCGTGGCGATCGAACTGGTTGTTCACGTCCTGCACGGCCTGTTCTGGGTATTCTCGCCGGGCGCCGCACATGCCCAGCAACCCGATCTTCGCGGAACATGGCGCGTCGAGCGGATCGCCGGCGAACCCGTGATCGAGGGGTCGACGGTCACGCTGCAGTTCGACGATCAGGGGCGCATCTCCGGTCGCGCCTCCTGCAACCGCTTCACCGGCAGCTACACGCTGGCCGCCGACAGGTTGACGATCGGCCCGGCCGCCACAACGCGCATGGCCTGCGCCGAGGCGCAGATGGGGCAGGAGATGCGGTTCCTCCGGATGCTTGACGGAGTTAAGCGCTGGTCCATCGCGGAGAGTGGCACGCTGATCGTCACTGGCGAGGACGGCACGGTCGCCCTCAGGGCGCGCCGTGAGCCCTGACGATCACTCCACCAGCACGTAGATGTTCATCTCGAGCGTCGCGTCGTCCGACGCAGTCGGGTTGTTCATATACTCCTCGACGAACACGTTCTTGGCCACGAGGCCCTTCTCGTCGAGGTAGGCGGTGATCGCCTCGTAGGTCGTGTCGATGTCGTCGTAGGCGCCGGTGTGGGTGAACCGGAGTGCGCGGCCAGCCGGGGACGTGGCGAGCTTCATGTCCGCCGGGAGCCGCGGCGCCGGGGACGGCTCCGCCTCGAGCACGAGGATGGCCTCGTACCGGAAGCTCGCGTCATCGGTGCTCAGAAACACGGCCATCGGCCGCCCGGTCGTCTTCAGGCCCAGTCGCGCGGAGTCCCGCGTCAGCCGCTGGAACGCCTTCGTCAGTGTCTCGAAGCCGTCGTCCCAGGTCGACTCGCCGCGCAAAGCGAGCACCGGCTTCGCCTGGAGCACGATCTCCTGTGACAACGTCGTGTCGACCGTCGCGCTCGGGTCCTTCTCCGGCTGGGCCGGGGTCGCGGTCTGAGGGTCGGTGCCCGGGGCCGCAGGCGCAGGGGGCGAAGCGGGTGGAGCGACCGCCTGCGGCGACGGCGCCTGGCCGGCCGGCGAGGCCGAGGAACTGCCGAGGCCGGGAACCGTGGCTCCCGGCACGGGCGCGGGCGTCGGCACCGAACCGGTCGGCGGAGCCGATGGAATCGAGCCCGGCGGCACCGGGGCGGGCGTCACGGACGGCGCAGGCTCCGCCGGGACCGCGCGCGGCACGCTTTCGACCGTTGCCGGGGGCGGGACGGCCGTCTGCGCCCGCACCGGCATGTCGATGCCGGTCGCGACCACGACCACGACGGCCAACGCGACGAGCAGCGGTGAGAAGGATCGATCGGCGACATACGTCATGCTCATCCCCGTGCCGGCGGAAGCCGATCGCCGGCATGACCGTTTCGCGATCGACTCAACTCGCCTATATGCCGATCTTCTCGCTGGAGCATCCAGCGCACAATGGCGGCACAACAATGTCGGTTACCGGCCAACGCACGGTCCTGAAGATGAACGGGCTCGGCAACGAGATCGTCGTCCTCGATCTGCGGGACGTCGACCATCGTCTGAGCGGCGCGGAGGCGCGCGCCATCGCGCGTTCGCCGGGGCTGCAGTTCGACCAGCTCATGGTCCTGTCGGCGCCGCAAGGGCGGGATACGGAAGCCTTCGTCCGCATCTACAACACGGACGGGTCCGAGGCCGAAGCCTGCGGCAACGGTACGCGCTGCGTCGCTTGGGCGCTCAGCCGCGCCGGCGCGCCGGACCGGGTCTTCATCGAGACCGTCGCCGGCCGGCTTGCCTGCGACCGGCTCGGGCCGGAGCTCTTCGCCGTCGACATGGGACCGCCCGTGCTCGACTGGGCGTCGATCCCGCTCGCCGGCGAACCCGGCGACACGGTTGCGGTTACCATCGACACTCGCGATCTCGCAGCCGCGCTGCCGGCGGATTTTGCGGCCGTGAACATGGGCAATCCCCACGCCGTGTTCTTCGTGACCGACGTCGAGGCGCACGATCTCGCGCGGGTCGGACCGCGGCTCGAAACCCACCCACTGTTCCCGGTACGCGCCAACGTGTCGCTCGCCGCCCTCGCGGGGCCCGATCGTCTTAGGCTGAAGGTCTGGGAGCGCGGCGTCGGTCTGACCCGCGCCTGCGGTTCCGCTGCCTGCGCCGCAGCGGTGGCCGCGCATCGCCGCGGTCTCGTCGGCCGCGACGTCGCGGTGGCGCTGCCCGGCGGCACGCTCACGATCGAATGGCGCGCCGACGGCCGCGTCATCATGACCGGTCCGGTCGAGTTCGAGTTCGAGGTGGCGCTCGATCCTGCCATTCTGGGACCGCGCGCGGCGTGACGGCCGAGGTGATCACGTTCGGCTGCCGGCTGAACGTGGCCGAATCCGACGCCATGCGCGGCGCGATCGTGGCGGCGGGGCTCGGCGATCTCACCGTGATCAACACCTGCGCGGTAACCGGCGAAGCGGTGGCGCAGGCCCGACAGGCGATCCGCCGGGCGGCAAGGACGACGCCCGGCCGCCGGATCGTCGTGACGGGCTGCGCCGCCGAGATCGACCCGGCCGCCTTCCGCGCGATGCCGGAAGTGTCCGACGTGGTCAGCAACGCCGCGAAGCTCCTACCGGAGGCCTGGCTGCGGCTCGGCACGCCGGCGACGCTGCCCTCGCCCATGCAGGCAGGCGACCTCCCGGCCGTCTCCGGCTCGACGGGAACGCGCACCCACCTGCGCATCCAGACCGGATGCGACCACCGCTGCACCTTCTGCATCATCCCTTACGGCCGGGGACCGTCACGCTCGTCGCCGATGGGCGCGCTCGTCGAGGAGGTTCGACGCCTCTCGGACCTCGGCGTCGCCGAGGTCGTGCTCACCGGGGTCGACCTCACCGCCTACGGCCAGGACCTGCCGGGGCACCCGACGCTGGGCCGGCTCGTCAAGGCGATCCTCCGCCACGTGCCCGGGCTGGCGCGGCTGCGGTTGTCCTCGCTCGATTGCATCGAGGCCGACGATCACCTGCTGGACGCCCTGGCCGGCGAGCCGCGGCTGATGCCGCACCTGCATCTCTCGCTGCAGTCTGGCGACGATCTGATCCTCAAGCGGATGAAGCGGCGCCACGGGCGCGAGGACGCGGTCCGGTTCTGCGAAGAGGTTCGCCGGCGCCGGCCCGAAATCATCTTCGGAGCCGATCTGATCGCCGGGTTCCCGACCGAGGACGAGGCGATGTTCCAGCGGAGCCTCGACCTGATCCAGGCCTGCAGACTGACGCATCTGCACGCGTTCGGTTTCAGCCCCCGCGCCGGCACGCCGGCAGCCCGGATGCCGCAGGTCGCACCGCCGATCGTCCGGGAGAGGACCGCGCGTCTACGCGAAGCCGGCGCACAGGCGCTCCGGGCGCATCTCGCCGCCGAGGTCGGCCAGCGGCGCGAGGTGCTGGTGGAACGGGGCGGTCGCGGCAAGACGCCGGGCTTCGCGGAGGTCCGGTTCGCGGAAACACCATCGATCTGGCCGCCCGAGCCGGGAACGATCGTCGAGGCGGGCATCGTCGCGCACGACGGCCGGGTGCTGGTCGCGGATCATCGGGTCGCGGCATGAGCGGCGAGAACAGGACCGACGGCCCGAAGCCCGCAGTCTGGCGCCGCTGGCTCGGCATCGGCGGTGACGGCAAGACCGCCCCGCCGCCCGGCGCGGAGCCCGTCGCGCCTCCGGACGTTGCAGAAGCGTCGCTCCCACCGGCCCCGGTTCCCGCGCGGTCGTGGTGGCAGCGCCTCAGGGACGGACTCGCCCGTACCTCGTCGGCGGTCGGCGACGGGATCACCGGACTGTTCACGAAACGCCGGCTGGACGCCACGACGCTGGAGGGGCTCGAAGACCTGCTGATCCAGGCCGATCTCGGCATCGACGTGGCGGGCCGCGTCGCCGAAGCCGTCGGCAAGGGCCGTTACGACAAGGAGATCGCGCCCGAAGACGTCAAGGCCATCCTCGCCGCCGAGATCGAGCGCATCCTGCTGCCGGTGGCGCAACCGCTCGCGATCGACGCGGCGGCGCGGCCATTCGTCGTGCTCATGGTCGGCGTGAACGGCTCGGGAAAGACGACGACGATCGGCAAGCTCACCGCGAAGCTGCGGGCCGACGGCCGATCGGTCATGCTCGCCGCCGGCGACACCTTCCGTGCC
>CAZVMY010000256.1:2216-5109 GCA_964628955.1 uncultured Methylocystis sp. | reverse complement strand
GCATCGACCCCTATGCGGCGATTCCGCTGCTCGCGCTGTTGTTCTTCGGCCTCGGCTACGCCCTGCAGCGGTTCGTCATCGGACCGGCCAGCGGCGGCTCCGACGCCAACGTCCTGCTGGTGACGCTGGGCCTCTCGATCGTGATCGAGAACCTTCTGCTGGCCGGATTCCGCTCGGACACCCGGACCATTGCCGTCGATTATGCCTTCGACGTCGTCGAGATCGGTCCCCTGCTGCTCTCGAAGCCGCGGCTGATCGGCTTTGCGGTCACGCTGGTCGCCGCGCTCCTCCTCTGGCTGCTGCTGGCGCGAACCGACGCCGGAAAGGCGATCCGCGCCGTGGCCAAGGACAAGGTCGGCGCCGCACTGGTCGGCATCCGCGTCGATCACGTGTATGCGCTGACCTTCGGTCTCGGTGCGGCCTGCGTCGCGGTCGCCGCATGCCTCCTCATGCCGACGTTCTACGTGCACCCGCGGGTCGGCAACGCGTTCGTCCTGGTCGCCTTCACCATCGTCGTGCTCGGCGGAATGGGATCGATCCCGGGCGCGCTGCTCGGCGGACTGCTGATCGGAATCGTCGAGAGCCTCAGCGGCTTGCTGCTGGGCGAAAGTCTTGGGCAGGTCGGCATCTTCCTGATCTTCATCGCCGTGCTGCTGGTGCGTCCGGCCGGACTGTTCGGAGCGCGGGCCTGATGCGGCCCGGCTGGACCGGCATCGCCGTCTGCCTGCTGGCCCTGGCGATGGTGCCGCTGGCCACGAGCGCCAACACGGTCCTCAACTTCTTCGTCTTCACGCTGATCGTCGCCGCGGGCGCGCAGGGCTGGAACGTGCTCGGTGGCTATGGCGGGCAGTTCTCCTTCGGCCACGCCGCCTTTTTCGGCGTCGGCGCCTATGCGACTGCCCTGCTGCAGATCCGCCTCGGCATCAACGCCTATGCCGCGGCGGCGGCCGGAGTGCTGCTGGGCGCGCTGGTCGGCACGGCGATCGGAGTCCTCACGTTCCGCGCCGGGCTGCGCGGATCCTACTTCGCGCTCGTCACGCTGGCGTTCGCCGAGGTCTTCCGCATTCTCGCCAATGCCTCTGCCGCGACCGGCGGCGCCGCCGGTCTGCTGATTCCGCTCGACGTGCGGCCCGAGAACTTCCAGTTCGGGAGCCGCGCGGTCTTCTTCTGGATTGCGCTTGCGCTGGTCGCAGCCGGTCTCGCCTTGACCGCCTGGCTGGAGCGATCGCGCTTCGGGGCCGAGCTCGTCGCCGTCCGAGAGAACGAGGCCGCCGCCCGGGCGCTCGGCGTCGACGTGCTGGGCGTCAAGGTCAAGGCGATCGGGCTGTCGGGCGGGATGACGGCCGCAGCCGGAGCGCTCTACGCGCAGTATTTCCTCTTCATCGATTCCAGCATCGCCTTCGGCACGTGGATCTCGGTCGAGGTCCTGCTGGCCGCCATCATCGGCGGCGCGGGAACCGTGCTCGGCCCGCTCGTCGGCGCGGTCGTCGCGCATGGGCTCGGCGAGGTCGCGAAGGGTTGGGCGGGACGGATTCCGGGTATCGACCTCGCGCTCTTCGGCGCCGTTCTCGTCGTGATCGTGGCGTTCCTGCCCGGCGGGGTCATGAGCCTGTTCGCGCGCATCAGGCGCCGCGCTGCCGCAAATGGCTGATCAGGGCATGAGCGGACAGGAGAGGATGGCCGAACCCATCCTGGCCGTCCGGGGGCTGACGAAGCGGTTCGGCGGACTGCTCGCCGTCGACGGCGTGTCGATGTCGGTCGCGCGAGGCTCGATCACCGGCCTGATCGGGCCGAATGGTGCCGGCAAGACCACGCTGTTCGCGATGATGTCGGGTTTCGAGCCGCCGACCGCCGGAGACGTGAGGTTCGAGGGCAGGGATGTGACGCATCTCGCCGCGCATCGCCGCGCGGCGGCCGGCATCGCCCGGACGTTCCAGATCACGCAACCGTTCGCGGGGCTCAGCGTCCGGGACAACGTGGCGGTGGGGGCCAACCTCCGCCATGCGGCCCGCCGCGACGCGCTGGCGAGCGCCGACGCGATCTGCCGTCGGCTCGGACTGGGCGACGTTCTCGACAGTCCGGCCTCGACGCTGACCGTGGCCGGACGCAAGCGGCTCGAACTGGCGCGCGCGCTCGCGACCGAACCGCGTCTCATCCTGCTGGACGAGGTTCTCGCCGGGCTGAACCCGTCCGAGATTCGCGACATCGTGCCGATCGTCCGCAGCCTCCGCGAAGACGGCATCACCATCCTGATGATCGAGCACGTGATGCAGGCTGTGATGAGCCTGTGCGACCGCGTGCATGTGCTCGCCGAAGGCCGGCTGGTCGCAGACGGCACGCCCTCCGAGGTGGCGCGCGAGCCCCGGGTGATCGAGGCCTATCTGGGTCCCGGCGCCGCGGCGCTTCTCTCCGGGGCCGCGCATGCTTGAGATTGCCGGGCTGGAGGCAGGCTACGGCCAGACGCTGGTGCTGCGCGGCATCGACATGCGGGTCGCCGCCGGGGAGATCGTCGCCGTGCTCGGCGCCAACGGCGTCGGCAAAACCACACTGAACCGCGCGATTTCGGGTCTGCTTCGCCCCTCCGCCGGCAGCATACGGTTCTCGAACCGGGACATCGGCGGGGAAGCGGCGGACCGGATCGTCGCGGCCGGGCTGATCCACGTGCCCGAAGGTCGCCGCATCTTTCCGGACATGAGCGTCCTCGAGAACCTCGAACTCGGGAGCTATCGGCGCGGGCGCACCAACCGGGCGCGCAACCTCGAGCGCGTGTTCGCGATCTTTCCGCGGCTGCGCGAACGTCGCCCCCAGGCGGCGGGAACGCTCTCGGGCGGCGAACAGCAGATGCTCGCGATCGGCCGCGGCATGATGGCCGAACCACGGCTGCTGATCCTTG
>CAZVMY010000256.1:0-2206 GCA_964628955.1 uncultured Methylocystis sp. | reverse complement strand
TGACGAGCCGTCCCTCGGGCTCTCGCCGCTGCTCGTGGCCGAACTCTTCCGGCTGATCGCGACGCTGCGCGACGAGGGCCTGACCATCCTGCTGGTCGAGCAGAACGTTGTGCAGTCGCTGGAACTCGCCGACCGCGCCTATATTCTCGAAAACGGTCGCTTCGTGCTGACGGGAAGCGCCCGGGAGGTCAGTTCCGATCCCGGGCTCCGCCGTGCCTATCTGGGCCTTTGATCTGGCCAGACGCCGGGCCGCTCAGCCCTTCACGGTGCCGTCGGTCAGTCCCGAGACCATGTTGCCCTTGAAGGCATAGTAGATCGCGATCGGCGGCAGCGAGTAGATCATGCCCGTGGCCATCAGCACGTTCCACGGGCTGTCGTCGGCACCGAGGAACAGGCCGAGCGCCAGCGCCAGCGTGACCTCCCTCTCGCTGGACAGCAGCAAGAAGGCGTAGAGATATTCGTTCCACGCCAGCAGCAGCGCATAGACGCCGATCGCGACCAGCGACGGCTTCATCAGCGGCAGATAGATCAGCCGGAAGATCTGGAACGGCGTCGCACCGTCGATCGTCGCCGCCTCGTCGAGTTCCGCCGGCAGCTTGTCGGACGCCTGTTTCAGCACCCAGATGGCATAGGGCGAAGCCAGCGCCACCATCGCGAGGATGAGCGCCCAGCGCGAGTTGAGCAGCCCGTAGGTGCCCATCGCCTTGTACATCGGCACCGCGAGGAAGGCGGCCGGGATCAGATACGTCGCGAGCGCGAGGTTCATCACGGCGCGGCCGCCCGGCACCTTCAGCCGGCTGATCGCGAAGGCCGCAAGCGTCGCCGTGAACAGCGTGAGCGCTCCGGTCACGACGGCGATGAGCACGCTGTTGCCCATCTGCAGCCAGAAGTTGTTCAGAAAGTAATGGTTCTCGGTAAAGACGATCCAGTAGTTCTGCAGCGTCGGCTTGTCCGGCCAGAACGCGCCGGACGTCATCGCCTTCTGGTCCGAGATCGACAGCACGAAGAGGTGGTAGATCGGGATCAGGGTCCACAGCAGGACCGGGATCGCGATCAGGACCAGCCGCGCGTCCTCGGCATAGCGCCTCAGCATCGATCAGCCCTCCGCCGGCGGTCGGGACAGCCGCTTGACCATGAAGAAGACGAACGGCAGCACGAAAGGCATTGCGGTGATGATCGCCGCCACGCCGAGATCGAGCTTGTCGATCCGCAGATAGCGGATTCCGAGGGTGGCGAGCACATGCGTCTTGTCGCCCGGCCCGCCGCCGGTGAGCAGATAGACGCTGTTGAAGTCGCCGAGCGTCCAGATCATCGAGAGGATCGTCGAGGTGATGTACAGCGTCGCCATGGACGGCCAGGTGATGTAGCGGAACTTCTGCCAGCCGTTGGCGCCGTCGACGTCGGCCGCCTCGTAGAGATCCTTGGAGATCGCCAGCCGGCCGGTGATCAGGATCAGCGTCCAGAACGGCAGCGATTTCCAGACATGGACCATGATGGCGGCGCCGAAGGCCAGCGTCGGGTCATTCGTCCAGTTCGGCCCGTCGATCCCGAACCAGTTGAAGAGCTGGGTATTGACCATGCCCCATTCGGGGTTGAGCAGGAACCTGACCGAGAGGATGGTCGGGATCGACGGCATCGCCCAGGGGAGCAGGAAGACGATCAGGACCAGCTTCACCCAGGCGCGCTGGGCGACGAAGAAGCCCGACAGGACCATGGCGATGGCGAACTTGAGATTGACCGCGACCGCGAGGAAGATCGCCGTGTTGATCGCCGCGGTGAAGAACGCGGGGTCCTGGAACAGTTCGACGTAACTCTGGAGCTTGAGCCCGATCCACAGCCCGTACGCGACCGGGTAGATCACGAGCACGAGGAAGACCAGGGCATAGGGCACCAGCATGAGGAGACCGACCAGCACACGCGGATCGAGCTTCCAGGCGCTGGACGGAGAGCCGCTCAGGGGTACCGATACGACGGACATTCCGCGACCCCTTGCCAGGCGGCGGTCCGGCCGCCGCTCCACCTTCGTCGTGCCTTCGCGAAACCGCGAAGGCAGTCCGTTCGACCCCCGCCCGCCGTCATGCGGTGCGCGGAGCCGGTCTCCGCGCGGTCAGCTCGCGATCTGCTTGATGCGCGCGATCATCTCGTCGACAGCGGCCTCGGGCGTGATCTTGTCCTGGATGACGCGCTGCATCGCCTTGGCCCAGAC
>CAZVMY010000255.1:0-5123 GCA_964628955.1 uncultured Methylocystis sp. | reverse complement strand
TGGCCCAGCGACAGCTCGGTCGCCGGGTTCAGCCGGGCATCGGCGATCACGGCGGCGATCGGCAGGATGCCCCCCTGCTCGCCGCCGTCACACAAGCGTTGCCGGGCTCCTGTTCATGAGCGCCATTGGCGATTTTCGGACGAGGGGCGGCTATGAAAATTCTGAGGACTCTTACCGCTGCTTGTCTGATGCTGGCGGCCGCGCCGGCCGGTGCCCAGACGACCACGCTCGATTTTCCCACCTACCAGTTGCAGGAGAGCTTCGGGCCCTGGTGGCGGGCGCTCACGGCGGAATTCGAGAAGCAGACCCCCGGCGTGAAGATCAATCTGACCGATGCGCCCTCGAATGATCACCACCGGTTGCTGACCACGCGCTTCGCCGCCGGCAACCCGCCCGACATCGTCCACATGACCGCCCGTTTCGTCTGGGGTTACGGTGACGAAGGCGTGCTCGAGCCCCTCGATCGCTGGATGGACAAGACCGACATCCGCAAGTCCTGGGTGCCCAACCAGGCGGCGATGACGGTGGACGGCAAGACGCTGGGCCTCGTGATGCTGAACTATGGCTTCGGCCTCTTCTACAACGAGCCGATGCTCAAGGCCGCCGGCGTGTCCGTCCCGACGACGGAAGCCGAGTTGATCGCGGCGGCCAGGAGCCTGACCAAGGTCAAGGACGGCCGCACCGAACATTATGGTTTCGCGATGAACACCTCCACCTCGTCGTGGGGATACATGTATTTCATGCATTTCCACGCCGGGCGCGACCGCGAGCTGATCAAGGACGGCAAGCTCGACAGCCAGGACGAGATCGCACGGACTCTCGAGACCATCGACGGCCTGATCAAGGCCGGCGTCTCGCCGAAAGGTCTCGACAACACGCCGATGCGCCGCCTGTTCTGGGGCGGTCAGGCCGCCATGTACATCGACGGCAGCTGGGCCCCGGGCTACGCCGACACCATGGCGACGGCGGCCGTCAAGGACGGCTGGCGGGTCGCCAGGCTGCCCTTCGCCAATATGGCGGGCGGCCCCTCGAACGCGCTCGCCATGCCCAAGGACATCGCGCCCGAGCGCAAGGAACTGGTGTGGAAGTTCATCCAGCTCGCCGCGAGCCCGGAATGGCAGCAGAAATACGCGGAGATCACCGGCAACCCGCCCGGCCGCGTCGGCATGGTGACGGATGCAGCCAAGGCGAAATGGCCGACGCTGGCCATGTTCGACGCGGCCGCCTCCGCGCCGTCGCGCTCACATCTTCCGATCGGCTACGAGAGCGACTTCACGAAGATCTCGGACATCGTCGCCAACGAGATGTCGGCGATGGTGACCGGCAAATACGGTTCGGCCGAAGCGGCGAAGCGGATCGTCGACGGGATCAATCGTGACATCATCCGCAAGTAGCGCGGCCTTCGACGACGGCAGGGTGGACACACAACGCCGCCCCATGCTCGATCTCGAGCGGCAGGCGCTCGTCTTCAACCTCTGCCTGCTGCTGCCGGCGGTTCTGGTCACGACCGCCTTCGTCGCCTGGCCGATCGTCAAGCTGATCCAGATCTCGCTGCACGAATTGCGGTTGAGCGAGCTGATGCGACCGATCGTCAAGCCGATGACTCTCGCCAATTACGAGCGCGCGCTGCTCCATCCGGACATGCCGCGCGTCGCCTTCACCACAGCCGTCTTCACGGTGGCGAGCACGGCGATGGCCTTCCTGCTGGGTATGGCGACGGCGCTGGCCCTCGGCTCGCTCGGGCGCGGCCGCGCTGCGATGCAGACCGCGCTGATCAGCCCCTGGGCCGTCGCGCCGGTCATCGCCAGTGTGGTCTGGATGCTGCTTCTCGACGAGCGCTTCGGCCTGATCAATGCGGCGGTTCTCGGAACGGGCCTTGCGTCTTCGCCGGTCCCTTTCCTCAATGAGCCGGATTGGGCGCTGCTATCCGTAACCCTAGTGGCGATCTGGAAGGAATACCCCTTCTTCACGGTGATGATGGCGGCCGCCCTGCAGTCCGTGCCGCGGGAACTCTACGAGGCGGCACGACTGGACGGCGCCGGTCCCGTCGCCCTGTTTCGCCATGTCACCTGGCCGCTGGTCCGGCCGGTTGCTGTCGTGGCGATCTTCCTGGCGACGATGTCGGCCTTCCGCAATGTCGAGACCATTATGGTGATGACGGGGGGCGGTCCTGCCCGCGCCACCGAGACCCTCGCCCTGCGCGTCTACACGGAGACGTTCCGCTTTCTGTCGCCCGGAACAGGGGCGGCGCTCGGGATCGTGACGCTTGTTGTCGGGTTGCTGCTCGCTGCTCTGTTCTGGCCGGCCATGACGCGGAAAACGCGATGACGCGGCGAGGAGAGGCAGACACTCATATTGCCGAACGCAATGTCTGGACCATCGCTGGCTGGATCACCCTGGCCGTGATGGCGATCATCGCCCTGCTGCCGATCTACTGGATGGCGCTCTCGTCGGTTCGCTCTGACGAGGCTCTCAGCCGCTGGCCGCCGGCCTTGTCGCCCTTCGCGGAAGACGTGACGCTCGGCGCCTGGACGCTGGTGCTCCGCAATGAGCAAACATGGGCGTGGCTCGTCAATTCGAGCCTGATCGCGCTCGGCTCGGTCGCGACGACCTTGCTGATCGCCACGCCTGCCGCCTATGCACTGTCACGCGGCTCCGGCGCGTTGATCAGCACTGGTGCGGGGCTTCTCTTCGTATCGAAGCTGCTGCCGGCGACGGTCCTGATCACGCCGCTCTACGTCATGATGCGCGGGTTAGGCCTACTGGGCTCGCCGGTGTCGGTGCTGCTCGGCAACCTGTCCTTCGCCGTTCCGCTCGCGACCTTCGTCCTCAAGGGCTATATCGATACCGTCCCGCGATCGATCGACGAGGCCGCCGCGATCGACGGCGCCTCGCGCCTGCGCACGCTGGCAACCATCATCACGCCCAATCTCGCGCCCGCGCTCTCGGCCGTCGCCATCTATGTGTTCGTCGTCTCCTGGAACGACTTCATCTTCGCGCGCACCTTTCTCGCGGGCGGCAAGGCGACGACGATCACCGTCGGGGCCACGCAGTTCATGGGCGAGTACCAGACGCGCTGGAACCAGCTGATGGCGGTGAGCTGCCTGGCGACCCTGCCGTGCCTGACCTTCTTCCTGTTGCTCCAGCGGCATCTGGTCCGTGGGTTGCGGCAGGGCCTCTAGAAAAAAGCGATCTCGACGATGGCAAGATGCGATGACTTTGCGGTTCTGGCCGATCTCCACTTCATGCCGGAGGGGCGTCTGCTTTATGGCATCGACCCGAGAGACAGGCTCGACGCTGCGCTGGCGCTGCTGGCGCGCGACCATGCCGGCGTCGGGTGTCTCGTGCTCCTGGGCGATCTCGCCCATCGGGGCGAGGCGGAATCGTATCGGGCGCTCGCCCAGGCGCTCGCCAGAGCAGGCATGCCGATCATTCCGATGATGGGCAATCACGATTGTCGCAGGGCCTTCCTCGAGGATTATCCGAACGATAGGCTGCGGCAGGATGGCTTCGTTCAGTCGGCGGTCGAACTCGAGCGCTGCACGCTGATCGCTCTCGATACGCTGGACGAGGAACGCAGCGACGCCGGCGGGCGGCTTTGCCCGGAGCGGCTGCAGTTTCTGCGCGATGCCTTGCGCGATGCGAGGACAGACAAGCCGGTCTACTGCTTCCTGCATCATCCGCCCTTCGCGACCGGCTCGCCCGCCTATGACGCGATCGCGCTCGACGAGCCGGAGGCGCTTCTGCGCATCTTCGACGCGGCCGGGCGGCGGCCCGATCACATCCTGTGCGGCCATGTGCACCAGACCATCAACGGGTCGTGGCATGGAATTCCGGTCTCCACCCAGCGCTCGCTCGTCCACCAGCTCGGTCAGGAGGGGCAAGCCGACGTGATCGAGGGAACGCTCGAGCAACCCACCATCACGATCGGCACGGTGACGCCGGACGGGTTGCGGCTGCGCCATCGCAACCTGCTCTATGAAGGCCCCGTCTTCCTGCCGAAGGGCACCAGCGAGATCATCCTGCGTCCCTGACGGCGGCAGGCTGTCCGACGTCGCGGTTCTGGTCAGGGCTCTTGATCAGAAGTCCTGGAACAGGGCTCCCAGCAAAGCATCCACGAAGGCGGCCTTGCAGCGCTCGGGATTGTAAGTCGCCGTCAGTGTCGCCCCTTTGACCATGATGTCTGGGAAGGGGGCGGCCAGACGGCCCTGATCGATCAGATCGCGCAGCACGCGCGGTGGGCCGATGACGCAGCCCTGTCCTGCCACCGCCGCTTGCGCGGCCATGTAGAAATGCGGTGCCGTCCGAATGCGCGCGGGACGGGCAATGCCGGCGGCTTCGAGCCAGTGCTCCAGTTCCCCGCCGCGCGTCTGCGCGACGAAGACGGTCTCCCCTGCGAGGCCGGAGGGGCCGGTCCGCCGCAGGGACTCGGCCCGGCCCGACGGAGCCAGCAGCGTCAGCCGTTCCACGCCGATCGGGCGCTCCCGCCACCCGGTCGGCCTCCCGTCGTTGCGCAGGATGGCGATGTCGAAGGGAGAGTTCTCCCAGTCATCCGTGGTGTGGAGCGCCGAGACACGGATGGCGGGCCCTGCCGCCGCCACCTGCGCATCCATCAGCCGCGGCATGATCCATTGCACGGAGAGCGTCGCATTGGCGGCCAGCGTCAGGACGCGGTTCGCTTCCTGACGCGATGCCAAGGACGAATGTCGAGATCAGCACACCAAATGTCGCCATCAGGCCGATCGCCCAAGCCCTGCTTCGCATAACTGCAAAATCGACATGGAGTGCGCCGGCAAACAACAAGAAGGCCAGCATGCCGTCCAGAACAACATGTTGAAAATCGATCTGCATCATGACGCGCCGCAAATCTTCGTAAAGCGAGACGTCCGGCAAAGCGATTTCGGCTGCGATCAGGATCAACGACGATAAGAGCCCCATGACCAGTAAGCCGATGGCGTGAGGAAGGCCTATCGCAACATGGTTCAGCCACCCGAATATTGCGGTCAGGACGACCAGGACCGCAATGAGATCGAAAGCTGACAGCATCGAGACGAATCCTTGTAGAGAGACACGGCTACGGGGCTCTCGCAGGTGGAAGCTCAAGCAGCGCTCCTCAAAGCACG
>CAZVMY010000254.1:0-5139 GCA_964628955.1 uncultured Methylocystis sp. | reverse complement strand
GTTCCGCTCCTCTACAAGGGCAACGACTTCAGCCAGACCGACATCCTCTCCGCCATGGACGCCCGATGACTCTCCCCAACCTCACCATCAATCCGCAGCGTCTGTGGGACAGCCTGATGGAGACCGCCCGCTTTGGCGGGACCGAGAAGGGCGGCATTCGCCGGCTCACACTCTCCGACGAGGACAAGGCGGTACGGGATTGGTTCAAGACCGCCTGCGAGGCGGTTGGCTGCACCGTCACCATCGATGATTGCGGCACGATGTTCGCGCGACGGCCGGGACGCAACGACGCGTTGGCTCCCATCTGCATGGGATCGCATCTCGATACGCAGCCGACCGGCGGGAAGTTCGACGGCGTGCTCGGCGTGCTCGGCGCCCTGGAGGTGCTGCGCACGATGCACGACCTCGGCTACGAGACCAACGCGCCGGTGGAAGTGATCAACTGGACCAACGAGGAAGGCTCGCGCTACGCGCCGGCCATGCTGGCATCGGGCGTTTTCGCGGGTGCCTTCACGCGCGACTTTGCGTATTCGCGCGAGGATCGTGACGGCAAGAGCTTTGCAGGCGAACTGGAGCGCATCGGCTACAAGGGTACCGAGCCGGTCGGTCAGCACCGGATCGGTGCCTTCTTCGAGCTGCACATCGAGCAGGGGCCGATCCTCGAGGCCGAGGGCCGCATGATCGGCATCGTGCAGGGCGTGCAGGGTATGCGCTGGTACGAGGTGACCGTCACCGGACAGGACGCGCATACCGGCGCCACGCCGATGGTGCTGCGCAAGAATGCGCTGCTCGGCGCGGCCCGTATGATCGACCGGATCAACGCGATCGCCGAAGCGCATGCGCCCGATGCCGTCGGCACTGTCGGGCTCGTCGAGGTGAAGCCCAACTCGCGCAACGTCATCCCCGGCGAGGTGTTCTTCACCGTCGATTTCCGACATCCGGACGATGCCGTCCTGGATCGGATGGAGGCCGAGTTCCGGCAGGCGCTCCCCGCGGTGCTGGCGCCGCTGAAGCTTGTCTTCGAGGAAAAGCGCATCTGGTCGAACCCGGCGGTGCGCTTTCACGCTGACCTGATCGCCTCGGTGCGGCGCGGGGCCGGGCAGGCCGGCTATCAGACCCGCGACATGGTGTCCGGCGCCGGCCACGACGCGGCCTATGTCGCGCGTATCGCGCCCACGACGATGATCTTCGTGCCTTGCGCCGGCGGCATCAGCCACAACGAGGCCGAATCGACCTCGTTCGACGAATGCGCAGCCGGCACGCAGGTGCTGCTCAACGCCGTCCTCGACTACGATCGAAACTTCGCATCATGATGTCGTGACCGCGGTGGGCGATATTCATCGAACCGTCATCGGGCAAATCTAAGCGAACAGGGTGGACGGCCGGACCGCTGGCGTCCCCTCCATTTCCCATGAGGTCCGTCATGTTGAAGACCCTGTCGTGCATCGCCGGCTCGCTCCTGTTCGCTGGACTCGCCACGGCGGCGGTCGCCCAGGAAGGCAAGCTCGTTCTCTACACGAGCCAGCCCAACACCGACGCCCAGCAGACGATCGACGCCTTCAGGGCAAAGCACCCCAAGGTCGACATCTCGTTCGTGCGCGACGGCACGCCGCGGGTGATGGCCAAGCTCCGCGCCGAGATCGCGGCAGGGCAGCCGCAGGCCGATCTCCTGCTGATCGCCGACAGCGTCACGATGGAAGGCCTGAAGAAGGAGGGCCTGCTGCTCGCGCACGACAAGGCCGACGTTTCGGCCTATCCGGCCGGCACGCATGATGCCGCCAAGACCTGGTTCTCGACCAAGCTCATCACGACCGGCATCGTCTACAACACGAAAGCGCCGTTCAAGCCGACGTCCTGGGAAGATCTGGCAAGGCCCGAGGCGAAGGGCCAGGTCGCGCTGCCGAGCCCGTTGACGTCGGGCGCGGCGCTGATCCACACCGTGACGCTGACCTCGAACCTGCCGTCGGGCTGGAGCTTTTACGAAAAACTCGCCGCCAACAACGCGCTCGCGGGCGGCGGCAACGGCGACATCCTCAAGAGCGTCGCCGGCGGCGACAAGCTCTATGGGTTCATCGTCGATTTCATGCCGATCCGCGAGAAGGCCAAGGGGGCGCCCCTGGAGTTCGTCTTCCCGAAGGAGGGCGTCTCGGCCGTGACCGAACCGGTGGCGATCCTCAAGTCCACGAAGAATCCGGAGGCCGCGAAGGCCTTCGTCGACTTCATCCTGTCGAAGGACGGGCAGGAACTGGCGACGAAGCAGGGCTACGTCCCGGCTCACCCCGAGGTTGCGCTTCCCGCCGGCTATCCGGCGCGGTCCGAAATCAGGATCATGCCGTTCGACGCGGCGAAGGCGCTGGCCGACGAGACGGCGAACAAGAAGAAGTTCTCGGACATCTTCGGCCAGTAAGCTCCCGCTTCCGAACGCCTCACTGGTCATGCGTTTCGCTTGAACGCGTCCGGAAGCCGTCTCGACCGGGACGGGCGTGCGACGCTGCTCATCCTCGCGGCCTGCACGCTCGCCTTCGCGATCCTGCCGTTCGGGCGGCTGATCGGGGCGGCGCTCGCGCCCTCCGGCGTTCTCGATCCCGGTCCGGCGATCGCCGAACTGACCGGCCGCGCGGCAGTCCGGGCCGCCTGGAACACGATCGAGTCGGCCGGTCTGTCCGCGCTCGTCGCGACGATCCTCGGCGGTGGAGCCGCGGCCCTGTGCGCGCTGACCGACGTCCGGGGCTCGCGTCCCTTTGCCTTCCTGTTCGTCCTGTCGATGCTGATGGCGCCGCAGGTCGTCGCGCTGGGTTTTCTCATGCTGGCCGGCCCGTCCTCGCCGCTGCTGGTATCGATCGGACTGGCGCCTGAAGCCGGCAGCATCAATCCGTTGCTCGGCCGGCCGGGAGTCATCACGGTTCTCGCCGCCCACCATGCGCCGCTGGTTTTCGTGACGCTGACGGCCGGTTTGCGCGCCGTGCCGCGCGACGTGATCGAGGCCGCGACGCTCTGCGGCGCGTCCGGCTGGACGCTGGCACGGCGCATCGTCCTTCCGGTCGTTCGGGGCCATCTGGTCGCGGGCGGGTTCCTCGCCTTCGTGGCCGCGGTCGGCAACTTCGGCATCCCCGCGCTGCTCGGGATGCCCGTGAACTATCTCACGCTTCCGACCCTGATCTATCGGCGGCTGTCGAGCTTCGGCCCGTCGATCATCGGCGATGCTGCCGCGCTTTCGGTACTGGTGGCGGTGATCGCCGGGCTGGGCGTCGCCCTGTCGGCGATCGTCCTGCGCGGTGCCCCGCGGCCGCTGGCAGCGTCGGAGGCTGCCGGCATCATCTTCCGGCTGGGTCGCTGGCGGCCTTTGGCCGAGGCGATCCTCGCCCTGGTCGTGTTCGTGGTGCTCGTTCTTCCCCTGACCTCGCTGGTCGTCGCCGCTCTGGTTCCGACCTATGGCGTGCCGCTGACCTTCGCCACGCTCACGCTCGAAAACTTCCAGGAGATCCTGTTCCGGCAGACCGTGACGCTGCGGGCGTTCCGGAACTCGTTCCTGTTCGCAGCCGCGGCAGCGGTGCTCCTCGCGATCCTGGGCGTTCTCGTCGCCTATGCGCTCGACCGCACGCTGCCGCGCGGCCGGCGTGTCGTCGAAGCGGTGATCGAGATCCCGTATGCGCTGCCCGGCATCGTACTCGCGATCGCCTGCATCCTCCTCTTCCTCCGGCCGCTGCCGGTGGTGGGCGTCAGCCTCTATGCGACGCCGTGGATCATCCTGTTCGCTTACATGGCCCGATTCCTGCCGCTCGCGCTCAAGCCGGTGCTGGCCGGCATGGCGCAGCTGTCGCGTGACGAGGAGGAGGCGGCGGCCGTGTTCGGCGCGGGATTCCTGCAGCGACTGCGCTACGTCGTCCTGCCCGCCATTCGCCCGTCGGCGACGGCTGGTGCGCTGCTCGTTTTCATGACCGCTTTCAACGAACTCACGGTGTCCGCCCTGCTGTGGACCGCGGGCACGGAGACGCTCGGCGTCGCGCTGTTCAATCTGGAGGAGGCCGGGCTGGTGTCACAGGCCTCGGCGGTCGCGTTGACGGCAACCGCGATCATCGCTTGCGTGATGATCGTGCTCGACCGGCTCGCGCAGGCACTTCCTGCCGGTACGCTGCCATGGCGACCCTAGCTCCTGACCGCGGAACGCCGATCAGCGCTGTCGGGTCAGTCGCCGGGCGTTCGCCCGCACCCGGACCGAGGCCGGCCGCAGCGAGGCCTGAACCATGCGGTTCGCGAGGTGGTGTGCGGTATCGGTGACGGGCCGCCCGGTCATCAACCGCGTACCGGCATCGATCGCCGCCGAGACGACCTCGAGTTGCGCCGCGATCAGGCCCTGCTGGGTCGCCGCCCATTTCTCGGTCACCATCCGCGAACTCTCGTGCCGGGCGCGCGGATCGGGGTTCATCGATTCGGCGAAGAGGATAGGAAGGCGCGCCGCTACGACGAGCGGCGCGGAGAAAAAGTCCATCATCGTAACGGTCTTGCGCGCCATTCTGCCTCGTTCCGTTCCCGCGCAAATCTCTCACGCCACGCATTAACGCTGCATGAGTACGCGCTGTTCCGGAACTCTGCTTCAGGTCCCAAGGGCCGACAAGTCGACGAAAGGCGATCTCGTCAACTTTATCTTACGTCAGGAACGATGGACGTTCCGAAGAAAGAACCGGCTACGGAGCAACCGGATCATTCGGCTGCGATCCCCTTGGCGGCGGGTGCGGCGTGGAACTGGTCAGTCTCGGTGGACCCGGCCATCGCGGTCGTCGACGACTTGCCGCCGGAAACGGCGAGAGCGACGGCGTCGAAGTAGCTCGTGCCCACCTCCCGCTGATGCCGGACCGCGGTGAAGCCCTGCGGGGCAGCCGCGAACTCGCGTTCCTGCATTTCGGAATAGGCACCCATCCCGCGGCGCGAGTAGCCCTTGGCGAGCTCGAACATCGACAGGTTCAGCGAGTGGAAGCCGGCGAGGGTGACGAACTGGAACTTATAACCCATCGCGCCGATCTCCTCCTGAAAGTGCTCGATGGTGCCCGGGTCCAGCTTGGCGCGCCAGTTGAACGACGGCGAGCAGTTGTAGGCCAGCAGCTTGCCGGGAAACTGGCGATGCATCTCGGTCGCGAACTC
>CAZVMY010000253.1:0-5145 GCA_964628955.1 uncultured Methylocystis sp. | reverse complement strand
CGGGGCCTAAGCTGTACACTCGTATGCCGTCTTCTGCTTGGGTGAAGACCTGGCCCGGGCAGGCGGCGTCGAGCATGCCGTGGCCGACGAACCCGGCATGCAGCGGCTCGTGTCCGGAGCCGCCGCCGGAGATCAGCGCCACCTTGCCGGGCTTCAGGACGCGCCGGCGCACGAATTGCCGCTCGTCGCCCAAGAGCACCAGATCGGCATGTGCAGCGGCGAAGCCGTCGAGGCTGTCGTCGAGCAGCCTCGATGCCGAATTCATGATCTTCTTCATGGTCGTCTCCCCCTGCCCGCCGTCAGCCGTCGTCATCCGCGAACCGCGCGAGGCGCTGCGCGACGTCGGCGATGGCCTGATCCAGCGCCTGGTTCCGCCTCGGATCGCCGAGGTCCGGCACCTCGACCGTGACCTGGCGCAAGGCACGCAGGTCGCCCCGCATCGTCCGCCGGCGGGGTTGCGGGCGCGCGTATCTTTCGAGGAACGCAGCGCGCTCGGCCGGTGCGAAATGGCAGATCTCCAGGATCGTGGCGACATGCTGCGCCGGGATGGGCGTGCCGTACTGGGTGTTCGAGATCTGGCTGATGAAGGAGCGGTTCTTGCGCAGCGCATCGGCGAGACGCTGGCGCGTACCGGACGGCCGCCGGTCCAGCACGTCCCGCAGTACCGCCTTGTAGCGCGCGACCGCGTCGTCGAGCGCCGGCTCCGCGCATCGGTCGCTACTCATCGCTGGGGCGCCCGGCGAGGTCGAGGTCGGAGATCGCGGCCTTCACGCGCGCAACCGCGACGGGCGCGACCGAAACCCGATCAAGTCCGGTGGAGAGGAGCCCGGGCAGCGCGGCGGTGTCCGCAGCGGCGTCACCGCAGAGCGAGACCTCGACGCCACGGCGCCTGCCGGCCACGACCGTCGCGCGGATCAGGTCGAGCACGGCCGGGTTTCCCGCGTCGTTGAGGCCGGCGACCGCGCCGATGTCGCGCGCCGCCGCCATCGTGTACTGCGTCAGATCGTTCGAGCCGATCGAGTAGAAGTCGGCCGGAAAGTCGGCAGCCCGGAGCGCGGCGGCCGGCACCTCCACCATCATGCCGAGCGGCGGGCGACGCGCCGGAACACCCGCTGCGGCCAGCCGCGCGATCTCTTCGTCGAGCAGCGTGCGCGTCGCCGCCAGTTCGTCGGGCACCGCGACCATCGGGATCATGATCTTCAGGTCGCCCTCCACGGCCGCGCGCGCCATGGCGGCGAGCTGTACCCGGAACACATCCGGCCGGGCGAGCGACAATCGTATGCCGCGCAGGCCGAGAAACGGGTTGCTCTCGCCCTCGGCCGTCAGGCCGGCAATGGGCTTGTCGCCACCGGCGTCGAGCGTGCGGATCGTTACGGGGCGGCCGTCGGCCCAGACGAGAAGGCGCCGATACGCGGCGACCTGCCTCTCCTCGTCGGGCATGCCGCCCAGGGCGTCGAACAGGAACTCGGTCCGGACCAGTCCAATTCCGTCGCAGATCGCAGGATCGAGCGCCAGCATCTCGTCCGGGTCGCCGACGTTGACCATCACGCCGATCGCGATCCCGTCCCTGCTCACGGCAGGGCGCGTCAGGTACCTGCGCGCATCGGCCGAAGCGCGGTGCAGCTCGGCCTGGCGGCGCATGAAGGCATTGCGGGCGGCATGACCGGGCGACAGGACGATCGTTCCCGCCACCCCGTCGATCAGCGCCTCGACGCCCGCCGGTGGCAGCTCGCCGAGGCCCACCACCATCGGAACGCCGCGCGCGCGCGCGAGCATGGCGACGTGGGACGAGGCCGATCCACGCGCGAGCGCGATGCCGCCGCCCCTGGTCCAGTCCATGGCGAGGAAGGCGGACGGGCCCAGATCGTCTGCCGCGAGAATCGCCCCCCCCGCCGGCTCGAGCACCGCATCGGCCCCGCTCAGCCGCCGCAGCACGCGATTCCGGATATCGGCCAGATCAGCCGCGCGGGCACGAAAGTACTCGTCCTCGGCAGCCTCGTAGCCTTCGATCTCCGCGTCGAGCGCCCGTCGCCACGCATGATCGGCCGGCATCCCGGCCTCGATCGCATGGAACGCACCTTCGGAGAGCGCCTCGTCCTCGAGCATGGCGATCTGGAAGGCGAGCATGTCCGCAGCATCCGCGGGGACGGTCGCGGACAGGCTTTCCAGTTCGGCCACGGCCTGGCCGATCGCAGCCCGAAGGGCGGCTCCCTCGCTCGACGGATCGCCGGCGTCTGCCCTCGCGTCGGAGGTCGGAGCGGCATGCACGACGGGACCGGCCGCGACGCCGGGAGAGGCGGCCTGCCCCGTCATCCGCCGTTCGACAGCCGCGTCCATCCGGTCAATCCTCGCCGAAACCATCGTCGATCAGCGCCACCACCGCGGCGACCGCGTGGTCGGCATCCGGCCCTTCGGCCCGGACGTGCACAACGGCGCCCTTCCCCGCCCGCGCCCGCATGGCGGCGACCGGGCTCTTGGCGTTGATCCAGGGCCCGGCCGCGTCCAGCGCGATCTCCACGCGGCTCGAGAAGGATTTGGCGAGCTGGATCAGCTTCACGACCGGCCGCGCATGCAGCCCCGCCGCGTTCGGCAGAATCGCCGTCCGATTCACGATCGGCTCATGTCCGGCGCTTGCGTCCATCGTGCTCTCAATGCGGGCTGAGTTCTTCGGCCGTACGCCTGACGACCGCGAGGGGCGAACCGCCGGACGCTTCCGTCGCGGCGATCACCGCGCCCTCGACGATCGGCGCATTGCAGACGACGACGCGATCCTGCCGGTCGGCCGGCAGCATTTCGATCGCCATCTCGGAATTCGTCTCGGCGCCGCCGAGATCGACCAGGATCGCCACGCCGGCGTCAGACCACGCCGCCTCGATCGCGGCCACGATGCGCGCGACGTCCGTGCCGAGCCCGCCGCCGGGGTCGCCGCCGACATGGGCGAGCGGCACGCTATCGCCCACCATCTGACGGACCATGTCGGCGGCGCCCTCCGCGATCTTCGGCGAGTGCGAGACGATCACGATCCCGACGTTCGCGCTCATGCCGCGCCCTCCTTCAGAGCATCGGCGACGGCGGCGATCATCAGCGCCGCGGATCGCGCACCCGGGTCCATGTGGCCGACCGAGCGTTCGCCCAGGAACGAGGCACGGCCGCGGGTCGCCAGCATCGGAATGGTCGCCTCGGCCGCCGCGGCGGCGATGCTCTTGACGTGCGGCCCGTCTCCGCCTCGTGTCAGCGCCTCCTGAACGGGCATGAGCACGTCGAGCATCGTCTTCTGTCCGGCCTCGGACTTCCCCCGGGCCTTGACGCCCTCCACGGCGCGCTGGAATGCGACGACGGCGTCAGCCTTGGTGGGTGCGGCCGGCAACGCCTTGCCGAAATCGATGAAGAACGTGCCGTAGAGAGGCCCGGACGCCCCGCCAACCTTCATCACGAGCTGCATGCCGACGGCCTTGCAGACCTCGCCCGGCGCCTTGCCCTCCAGCTTCGGCAGTTCGGCGAGGACGACCTCGAATCCTCGCTTCATGTTGAGCCCGTGATCGCCGTCACCGATCGCCTGGTCGAGAGCCGTCAGCTCGTCCGCATGGGCGATGACCGTTTTGGCGGCGGCGGTCAGTGCAATCTTCAGTCTTGCGTCCATGCCGCGCCTCACGCCGCTGCCCAGGCATCCCGGATCGTCCGGAACCCCGTGCGGTAGACGTCCTCGGGCGTCGAGAAGACGTCGCGCCAGATCCTCGTCGCAGCCGCCAGATCCGGCAGCGCGCGGCCGAAGGCCTCGATCGTCAGATACCCGTCGTAGCCGGCCCGTTTCAGCGCGGCGAGCGTGCCGGCGAGATCGACGTGACCCCGTCCCGGCGTGCCGCGATCGTTCTCCGACACATGCACGTGCCGGATGTGCCGGATCGCCGGCGCGATGCAGCCGACGGGGTCCCGTTCCTCGATGTTGGCGTGGAAGGTGTCGAACATGCCGGAGACGTTGGGATGCGCGACCGCATCGAGGTGGCGCGCGAGATCGGCCATCGTGGTCAGCAGATAGCATTCGAACCGGTTGAGCGCTTCGACGACGACCATGATGCCTCGCCTGGCTGCGATGTCGCCGCACGCCTGGTGGAAGTCGACGCAACGCCGTCGCTCGACCTCGGTCGGCGCTGCTCCGGAGAAATGCCCCAGCGTCGAATGCAGCGGCCCGCACAGCAGCGTCGCGCCGAGTTCGCCGGTGCAGGCCAGCGCCCAGTCGAGGTGACGCAGCGCGGCCTGACGCACGGCAGCGTCATCCGAAACCGGGTTGGTGTCGACCGACGGGATGATGGCCAGTCCAGTCCGCGACAGGCCGAGTCCATCGAGCCGCCGGCCGAGGGCGGCGTAATGCGACGGCTCTCCCTCGAAGATCGGAATCTCGACGCCGTCGTAGCCGGTACGCGCGAGGTCCTCGAGAATCGCCGCATGCGTGTCGGTTACATGCGTCGTCCACAGCAGCATGTTGAACCCTGTCCGCATCTTCCCCTCCAGGCCGATGGCTCCGCCACGTCGGCCGGCGCGGATCTCCGTCCGCGTCCCGTTCTGTTTAGTAGGTCAGAAATCACTAAACATTGCAATCCGCACGGTGACGTCCATGCTCACGCAGCGATCCGCTCGCCGCCGACCCCGAACAGCAGCGGACGCGAGAGCGTGATGGAGACCGTGTCGCCGACACCGAGCCCGGCCGAAGGCTCGACCAGCGTGACGGCATCGACCGAGCCTAGCTTCACGTGCAGATGATTCTGATCGCCGAGATGCTCGACCCGCGTCACGCGCCCGGTCGCCGCGCCGAGACCGCCCGCGCCCTTGCTGATGCCCAGATGCTCGGTGCGCGCGCCGATCGTGGCGACCGACCGGGGCAGCGCGAGATCCGGGAAGAGGCTGCGGGGCAGCAGGTTGATCCGGGGCTGGCCGAGACGGCTGGCCACGTAGGTGTTGGCGGGCGCCTCGTAGATTTCCCGCGGCGAGCCGATCTGGACCAGATGGCCCCGATCGATAACGCCGATCCGGGTGGCCATGGTCATCGCCTCGATCTGGTCGTGCGTCACATAGAGCATGGTGGCGCCGAGGTCATGCTGGATGCGCTTCAGTTCGAGCCGGAGTTCCGAGCGGAGCTTGGCGTCGAGG
>CAZVMY010000252.1:0-5155 GCA_964628955.1 uncultured Methylocystis sp. | reverse complement strand
CGAGCAGCAGCAGATCCGGCTCCATAGCCAGAGCTCGGCCGAGCTCCACCCGTTTCTGCAGGCCGTAGGGAAGTTTCCCCACCGGCGTCTTGCGGATGTGCTCGATCTCGAGGAAGTCGATGATCTCCTCGACCGCCTTGCGGTGCTCGATCTCCTCGTCCATCGCCGGGCCGTGGCGCAGGAGTTGCCAGAAGAAGCCGCGCTGCATCTTCAGCGTGCGGCCGACCATGATGTTGTCGAGCGTCGTCATGCCCTTGAACAGCGCCACGTTCTGGAACGTGCGGGCGATGCCGCCGGCCGCCGCCTCGTGCGGCTTCACGCGCGGGCGCTTCACGCCCTTGAACATGATGCTGCCTTCCTGCGGATGGTAGAAGCCGTTGATGCAATTGAGCATCGAGGTCTTGCCGGCACCGTTCGGGCCGATGATCGCGCGGACTTCGCCCTTGCGGATGTCGAACGAAACGTCCGTGATCGCCTTGACGCCGCCGAAGCGGAGGGACACGCCCTCGACGGCGAGCAGCACGTCGCCCTGCGCCGTGCCGGCGGTTCCGCCGGGCGCCCTCACGCGGCGCGCTCCAGCGCGGGGCTGGCCGCAGGCGCGGCACCCGGAAACACGTCGACGTCCATGATGCGCAGGGTCGCCGTTACCACGCCCTTGCGCCCATCCTCGAAGGTGACCTCGGTCGTGATCTGGCGCTCCTTCGAGCCGTCGTAGAGCGCCTCGACCAGCGGTTGATAGCGCTCGGCGACGAAGCCGCGGCGCACCTTTTGCGTGCGGGTCAGTTCGCCGTCGTCGGCGTCGAGTTCCTTGTGCAGGATCAGGAAGCGCCGGATCTGCCCGGCCGCCATCATCGGTTCGGCCGCGAGCGAGCGGTTGGTCTCGGCGATGTGCCCGGCGACGATGTCGTAGACCTGCGGCAGGCCGGCGAGTTCGGCATAGCCCGCATAGGAGACGTTGTTGCGTTCCGCCCAGTTCGACACGGCGGTCAGGTCGATGTTGATGAAGGCGGTAACGAACGCCTCGCCCTGGCCGAAGGCGACCGCCTCCTTGATGTTGGGGTGGAACTTGAGCTTGTTCTCGATGTATTTCGGCGCGAACAGCCCACCGTTCTTCAGCTTGCCGACGTCCTTCGCGCGGTCGATGATCCGCAGGTGCCCTTGCGCATCGAAGAAGCCCGCGTCACCGGTCTTGACGAAGCCGTCTGGCGTCATGGTCTCGGCGGTCTTGGCGGGCTCCTTGAAATAGCCAAGGAACTGTCCGGGACTCTTGTACAAGACCTCGCCATCCTCGGCGATCCGGATCGTCACGTTGGGCGTCGCCGGCCCCACGGTGTCGGCACGGATCTGCCCGTCCGGCTGCGCGGTGACGTAGAGGAACGCCTCGGTCTGGCCGTAGAGCTGCTTCAGGTTCAGCCCGAGCGAGCGGTAGAACGAGAACAGCTCCGGGCCGATCGCCTCGCCGGCCGTGTAGGCGACACGAACGCGCGAGAAGCCCAGCGCGTTCTTGAGCGGTGCATAGACCAGAAGTTCGCCGAGCCCGTAGGCGAGCCGCGCCCCGAGCGGAACGGGCTCGCCGTTGAGGATCTTCTCGCCCCAGCGCCTCGCCACGCCGATGAAGTGGTGGAACAGCCGTCGCTTGAGCGCGCTCGCGTCCTCCATGCGGATCATGACGCGCGTCAGCAGGTTCTCGAACACGCGCGGCGGCGCAAAATAGAAGCTCGGACCGATCTCCTTCAGGTCCGACTGCGCGGTATCGGGCGATTCCGGGCAGGCGATGCAGAAGCCGGCGACCAGCGCCTGCGCGTAATTGAGATAATGGTCGCCGACCCAGGCGAGCGGCAGATAGGCCAGAACCTCATCGGCGTCGGTCAGCCGGTCGAAGACGACCGTATCGGTCGCAGCCGCGATGCAGCCCCTGGCCGAGAGCATCACGCCCTTCGATCGCCCCGTCGTGCCCGAGGTGTAGAGCATGACGGAGACGTCGTCGCCGGTGCCGGCAGCAATGGTCGCATCCAGCCCGGCCACCTGCTCAGGCGATGCGGCGAGCGTCTTGCGTCCGCCGTCGATCACCTCGTCGATCGGATGCAGCCGCGCATGGTCGTAGTCCCGGAGCCCGCGCGGCTCGTCGTAGAGGATATGCTGGAGCCGCGGCACACGCTCGGCGACCGAGAGCAGCTTGTCGACCTGCTCCTGATCCTGCACCGCTGCGTGGGTGACCTCGGCGTGGTCGAGCACATAGGCCAGTTCGTCGGCGATGGCGTCGGCGTAGACCGGCACCGGCACGACGCCGAGCATCTGCGCCGCCATCATCGACCAGTAGAGCTTCGGGCGGTTGCCGCCGACGATCGCGAGCTTGTCGCCGCGCTTCAGCCCGAGCTCTCCGAGCCCGACCGCATAGGCGCGCACGGTTTCGTGCAGTTCGCGCCAGGTCCATGTCTGCCAGATGCCGCGGTCCTTGCAGCGCATGGCGGAGCGGTCGCCCCGGACGCGGGCGTGCTCGGCGAGAAGCTTCGCGAACGTGTCCCGCCCGGCCGCCGCTGGTACGCTCAACTCGACTGTCCTCCCGGCGGACTCTTAGGACCGCTTCAACGGCCTCATTTATGGGCCGGTTTCATCCAGCCTGTCCACGGGCATAAGGAAACCACGCGCTGAAGATCAAGCGCGCTGATGTCACGCCGCCGGGAGACGCGACGAAAGTCTGAGAGAACCCGCTTCGGGGATGGCGTTCCACGTCCATCCGCTGGTGCAGCACACGAATGATTTCGATCGCAGAAACGACCTGCCGGTAGAACAGCACGTGCGCGCCGACTGCATAGCTGAGGTAGCCGTCGCGGACGGAAACCGACCGGCCAACCTTGCGGCCATCGGCAAGACCTCGGAAGGCCTCGACGGGGCTGGCGTGATAGCTGTCCGCCTGCTCGCGCGACCAGGTCTTGAAGGTGTGGAGCCAGATGTCTTCGAGGTCGCTTTCGGCCAGGGGCGAGAAACGATACCGCCGCTCAGCCGTCATGCCGGGCGTGCATGCGGTTCAGAAACGCCTCGTTGTCGAACGGACGTGACGGGCCTGACCGTTCCCCGGCGATCAACGCGTCCTGCAATTGCCTGACCCTGGCCTCATGCTCTTCGAGCAGCCGTAGACCGGCGCGGACGACATCGCTGGCCGAACCATACCGGCCCATCCGAACCTGCTCGTCGATGAAGCCGGCGAAGTGATCGCCGAGGGATACCGAGGTATTGCGCGCCATGCATTTCGTTCGTGCACGATCCCAAAATTAGCGGATTTCCTGGTACTCGATAAGACTGAGCGCGTTCTTACTCCGCCGCGAGCCTGACCGCAGGCCGTCCCGCGTGGAACGCCTGCACCAGCTCCGCTTCCTCCGCCTTGGCAGCCACGAGATGGCGTTCCTTCACGTGGCCATAGCCGCGGATCTTCTCCGGAATGGAGGCGATCGCGACCATCGTCGCGTGGTTCTCGGGCGTCAGCCGCTGCAGGAGGCTAGCCATCTGGCCCTCGTATTCGGCGATGAGCTGACGCTCCATGCGCCGCTCCGCGGAATAGCCGAACGGATCGAGCGACGTCCCGCGCAGGCGGCGGAACTTCGCCAGTAGGCCGAACGCCTTCAGCATCCACGGCCCGAAACTGATCTTCTTCGGCAATCCCGCCGCATCCTTAGGCGCGATCATCGGCGGCGCGAGGTGGAACTCGAACCTGAGGTCGCCCTCGAACGTCGCGTTCACTTGCTTGAGGAAGCTGCCGTCGCTGTAGAGCCGCGCCACCTCGTATTCGTCCTTGACGGCCATCAGCTTGAAGAAATACCGCGCAACCGCCTCTGCGAGCCCGGTCTGGCCCGGCGCCCGCTCCGCCTCGGCGCGGCGCGCCCGCTCGACGGCGGCGCGGTAGCGCGCCGCATAGGCCGCGTCCTGATAGGCCGTGAGGAACGTCACCCGCCGCTCCACCATCTCTTCGAGCGTTTCGGAGAGTTTGCGCGCCGCGGCCGGCTGCCGCGCCGCCGCCACCAGCGCCTCGACGGAGGCGAGATCGGCCCCCGCGCGCCGCCCCCAGCGGAAAGCAGAGACGTTCATGCCGACCGCCTCGCCGTTGAGCCGGATCGCTTCCTCGATGGCGGCCGAACCCAGCGGCACGCCGCCGCGCTGCTGCGCGTAGCCCAGCATGAACATGTTGGCGGCGATGGAATTGCCGAACAGCGCCGTGGCGAGCCCCGTCGCATCGACGAAATCGACCTGGTCGCGTCCGGCCGCGCCGATGATCGCGCGCTTGACGCGCTCGACCGGCAGCGAGAAATCCGCCGACCGGGTGAATTCGCCGCCGAACACCTCGGCCGTGTTGGTCACGACCTTCGTGTGTCCGTGCCGGATGGCGGCCAGCACCTTCTTGGTGCCGCTGACGACGAGGTCGCAGCCCAGAATCAGCGAGGCTTTGCCGGCCGAGACGCGGATGGCGTTGATCGCCTCCGGGCTCTTCGCCAGCCGCACGTGCGAATAGACCGCACCGCCTTTCTGCGCGAGGCCGGCCATGTCGATCATGCCGCAGCCCTTGCCTTCCAGATGCGCCGCCATGCCGATGATCGCGCCGATCGTGACGACGCCGGTGCCGCCGACACCGGTGACGATGCAGGCCCAGGGCTGCTCGTCCAGCGACGGCAGCACCGGCTCCGGCGGCAGCGCCGGCTCGGTATCGCCCGCTTTGGCAATGCCGGGCGCCTTCCTGACCTTCGCGCCGTGCACGGTGACGAAGGACGGGCAGAAGCCCTTCACGCAGGAGAAGTCCTTGTTGCAGCCGGACTGGTCGATCGTCCGCTTGCGGCCGAACTCGGTTTCGAGCGGCTGCACTGCGACGCAGTTCGACTGGACGCCGCAATCACCGCAGCCCTCGCAGACCAGTTCGTTGATGATCACGCGCTTGTCCGGATCGGGGAACGTGCCGCGCTTGCGGCGCCGGCGCTTCTCGGCCGCGCAGGTCTGATCGTAGATCATCGCGGTCACGCCGTCGGCTTCGGCGAGTTCGCGCTGTACCGGATCGAGTTCGTCGCGGTGATGCACCGTCACGCCCGGCGGGAAGGCCACGCCCATCGTGCCGTATTTCTCCGGCTCGTCGGTCACGATCGCGATGCGCTCGACGCCTTCGGCGCGGACC
>CAZVMY010000251.1:0-5169 GCA_964628955.1 uncultured Methylocystis sp. | reverse complement strand
GCAGGCGGCGACCACTTTCAGCTTCCGGCCGATCTTCCGCCGGTTGGTCAGATCGCGACGGTAAAGTGCCGGGAAGTCGGCCACGAATTCGTAGGCTCCGCCGCCAGGCGCCACGAACGCGCCGTCGAGAACGATGTCGCGCAACCTGGCCATCTCGTCGGGCCCGAACGTCACCGGTCGTTCGGCGCCCATCTTGACGCCGGTCCAGCCGTTGTCGTTGTGCGAAGCGGTCACCATCGCCACCGCCGGCGCGTCGAGCGCGAACTGCGCGAAATACGCCATCGGCGACAGCGCAAGGCCGATGTCGAGGACCTTGCAGCCGCCGGCGAGCAACCCGCAGACGAGGGCCTGCTTGATCGCTCCGGAGTAGCTGCGGAAATCATGCCCCACGACGACGCGCCGCTCCACGCCACGCTCGGCCAGAAGGGTGGCGAGGCCGAGGCCCAGCGCCTGCACTCCCATCAGATTGAGTTCCGGGTCCTTCGGCGAGCCGGGATGGCCGAACCACCAGCGCGCGTCGTACTCGCGGAAACCGGTCGGCTTGACCAGGGGCTGGGATTCGAAGGCAGCCGTATTGGGCTTGAGAGCGGAAACGGGTTTTGGAAACATGTTTGGTCGGTCCGGTAATCGCCAGGATTGCCCTGCCCTAGCCCATCGCCGCCGAATCCCAAAGGACCGCGTCGACCCGATCGCGCAACATGCCTACTGGCGGAGCACCATCGTGCTGCCCCGGGATTCGAAGCTCAGCTGACGCAGGAACGACATCCCCAGCAGCGTGCCCTGCAGCGCGCCGCGGGGCATGATCGCGGCCTCCACGTCCCGCACGACGAGGTTGTCGAGCCGGATCTCGCCGACCCTCGTGATCGTCGCATCGACCGGACCGTTCGCCGTCGCAAAGCGCGCCTTGCGGTCGCCCGGCCTTGGATGAACGCCGGCCCGCGCGGCGTCCTCGTGCGAGAAGGCGACGAGCGTCGCGCCGGTGTCGACGATCGAGCGGACGAAAGTCCCTTCGACCTGGATCGACGCGACGAAGTGCCCGCTTCGGTCGGCATCGAGGATCACCACGCCGCCCGACCGCGCGCTCTGGGCGGAAACCGGGGCGGAAACCGCGCCGGCTGACGCCGCGCGTGTCCCGGCGCCGACCGCGGCGCGTTCGCCGAGCTGTGCCATCGCGAGAGCCACGATGACGACGAAAACGAAGAGTCCGATGATCTTGTTCATCAGCGTCCCAGGACGAAGCGGCACGAATGTACCGCAGCCGCCGGTCACCAAGGTTAAGGCACGCGAGTTCCGCCCGGTTTGGTGAGCGGACCGTTTCGCGGGTCCGTCAAAGTGTAGGCATCCGGCTCAGGTTGCTGCCAGGCGGCGCCAGGCGGCCACGAACAGGGCGGCGCGACGGGCCACCTCCTCCGCGCTGCTGCCCGGCCGATAGAGCGCGGAGCCGATCCCGAACCCTGCGGCGCCGGCGGCGCGATAGAGGCCCATCGAGTCGGGCGCGATGCCGCCGACGGGAAGCAGTCGCGTTCCGGCCGGCAGCACCGCGAGCATCGCGCGTACGGCTGCGGGCGGAATCGTCTCGGCCGGAAACAGCTTGAGAGCGTCAGCACCGTTCGCCAGGGCTGCAAAGGCTTCGGTCGGGGTCGCCACGCCCGGCAGCGCGACGAGCCCCCGCGCGACGGCAGCGGCGACGATCGGCCCGTCGCTGTGTGGCGAGACGACCAGCCGACCACCCGCCGAAGCGATCGCGGCGACGTCGGCGGTTCGTGTCACCGTGCCGGCGCCGATCACGGTCCCGTCCAGCGCCCGCGCCAGCCGCTCGATGCTGTCGAGCGGGTTGGGAGAGTTCAGGGGAACTTCGAGGATCGTGAAGCCGGCCTCGGCCAGCGCGCGGCCGACGGCAACAGCATCGGCAGGCTCGATGCCGCGCAGGATCGCCACCAGCGGCATCGCCGCGAACGCGCTGTCGAAACGGGCGCGATTCTCGCTCATCGGCGGGGCGGAGCGTCCGCCGTGGTCGCAGCGGCCTGGCGGTCCCGCCAGGCGACCGCCATCCGCGTCAGTCCGGCGATCAGCGCGGCCTCCGGGTCATGCAGACGGGGCGCGAGGCCCAGCATCGTCATGGCGGAGCGATAGCGGCCTGCGAGGGATTCGGGAGCGTCCGCGCTGGCGCCCTCGGCAACCAGCGCGACGCCCACGCCCTTGCCGAACATGCGCTGCGCCTCGCCGATCTCGTGGCCGATCAGCAGCCCCGAGATGAAGGGACGGACCTCGGCCGGCTTCAGCAGGTCGAGCAGAACGTCGGCGCGGGCCTCGAAGAGCAGCCGCGTGAGCGAGGGGCTGCGACGCGAGGCCTGAACGCCCTTCGCGAAGCCGCTCGACTCCTCCGGACTGACGGCAAGGCGCGCGAGAATGGAATGATCGGCATAGAGCCCGTAACTCTCGCCGGTCATGAAGGTGGCGAACCGTTCGATGCGCCCGCCCCTGACCACGACCCATTTGGAATGGGTGCCCGGAAGGCAGACCAGCCCGTCCTCGATGCCGATGCCGGCGACGAGCGTCTCCTCGCCGCGCATCACGTCGGCGGCCCCCTCGAAGACACCCGAAACGCCGGGAACGATGAAGGCAAGGCCGCCGTCGGGACGCTCGAGCGACACGACAGCGGCGGCGAGGTCGGCGACGGAAGCCGGGCAGCGCGCGTAGGGCGCCTCGACCCAGCCGTTCCGGCTTCCGACCATCCCCGCCATCACCACCGGCAATCCGAGGTCGGCCGAGAGCCAATGGCCGCAATGCTCCATGAGGACCTGCCCGAACTGGCCGGTCGGCACGTTCTGGATCCCGGCCTGGTCCGCGGTCCGCTCCAGCACCTGGCCGCGCGCATCGGTCAGATAGGCACGGAACCGCGTCGTGCCCCAATCGACGGCGATCAGGGCCGGCGTACCGGACTGGCTCAAACCCACCCTCCGTCCACGACGTAGTGCTGGTTCGTGATCGCGCCGGCTTCGGTTGACGCGAGGAACACGATCACCTTCGCCACGTCGTCGGGGAAGAGCTTCCGCTTGAGACACTGGTTCTTCATCAGGTCGGCCTCCGCCTCGGGGGTCAGCCACAGGTCGATCTGACGCTGCGTCATGATCCAGCCGGGTGCCACCGCCGTCACCCTGATATTGAACGGGCCGAAGTCGCGCGCAAGGGAGCGCGTAAGGCCGATCACGCCCGACTTGCAGGCGGTATAGGCCGCCATGCCGCCCTGGCCGATCATCCACGACACGGAGCCCAGGTTGACGATCACGCCGCCGCCGGCCGCCTTCATGCCGGGCAGCACGGCCTGCGCCGCGAAGAACTGATGCTTGAGGTTCACCGCGATGCGCTGGTCCCAGTACTCCGGAGTGACGTCGAGCGTCGGATGCCGCTCGTCATGCGCGGCGTTGTTGATCAGCACCTCGACGGGTCCGAAGGTCAGGGCGACCCGCTCGACGGCCTGACGCAGGGCCGCGATATCGGTCAGATCGGCCCGTTCGAAACGGACCTGGTGGCCCTCGGCGGCGAGGCGCGACGCCAGGGCCGTCGAGGCGTCCTCGGCGATGTCGATGAAGGCGACGCGGCTCTTCTGCTGGGCGAAGCGCTCCACGATCGCCTCGCCGATGCCAGAGCCGCCGCCGGTGACGAGCACGCAGCGGCCCGCGAGGTCGGGATAGATCACGCCGGTTTTCGGCAGGGCCATGCTCGTCTCCTTGTCTGGACTCAGGTGGAACCGGTTGAGGTGCGCCCCTCAAATTTTTCACATGTCCTGTTGCGGCGGGCAAGAGCATCGGGCTAGGGTCGAGCCAGGGGATCCGGACGTCGAAGCCGGGCGACATCAGGAGGAAGACGACATGAAACAGACCATCGGAATGGCCGTTCTCTCGGCCGGCGTTGCTCTCTGCGCACTGGCATTTGGAACCTCGCAGGCCGCGGCGCAGTCGGGAGTGCTGTCGAAGGCCGTCGGCGGCTACACTTTCGACCAGGCTTCGAAGGAAGCCGAGGGGACGAAGAACTTCAACTCGAAGGACGGCAGGCTCACCTTCGCCGTCATCACCCACACGGCGGGCAACGGCTTCTTCGACCCGACCTACGTCGGCGCGAAGGTGGCGGCGGACGCCTTCGGCATCAACCTCGTGATGCTCGGCTCGGAAGCCCCGGTCGACGACATCCCGCGCCAGATCGCCATTATCAACCAGATCGTCAACGACCCGACGATCGACGGCGTGATCATGACCACGCCGCAGTCGGGCGCCTATGACGACATCGTCAAGAAGCTGACGGAGAAGGGCATCCCGATCGCGACGACGAACTCGTTCGACGGCAAGCTGCTCAATCGCTCCGGCATCTCGCACACCGGCCAGGACGCCTCGGCCGCCGCGATCGGCGGCGAGTCGCTCGCCGCCTGCCTGAAGCAGAACGGCATCACCAAGGGTTCGATCATCTTCCCCAACACGACGACGCTCGGCAACGTCGAGGTGAACAACCGCATCAAGTCGGCCTTCGAGGCGACGGTGAAGGCGCTCAACGCCGCCGGCACCCTGAAGGACTTCAAGGTCGACGCCGGCCCGCAGTCGATCGGCATCGACGTCGACCAGAACAACATCGTCGGCTCGATCACGACCCTGATCGAGAGCCGCAAGGACGTGGTTGGCGCCTTCGCCGCCAACGGCTTCGTGACGCCGGCGCTCGGCGACGCGATCAGCCAGCTCAAGCTCAACGGCAAGGTCTGCGCCTTCGGGTTCGACCTCGGCCCCAAACAGCAGGAGCAGATCCGCACCGGCGCGCTGACCGGCTCGCTGGGCCAGCAGCCGTTCCTGCAGGGTTTCTGGCCGGTGGCGCAGCTTTACCTCCAGATCGACCGCGGCATCCAGGCCGCCAACCTCGACACGCGCGCGCAGCTCGTGACGAAGGAGACGGTCGACAAGGTCGGCAAGCGCTTCGAGAACTGAACGGGTTGCGAACGGCGAACCGCCGGTCGCCGAGCCACGCTCCCAAGTCCACACGGCACCGCTCCATCGTCCCTCACGGTGCGCCATCTCTCCCCGCCCGGCGGGGAGAGGGGAGAGTGAGGGGCGGTTCGGCCGACTGCAATACGGCCAGCAGCGTGCACCGGCCGGCACCCCTCACCCTGCCCCCTCCTCGTTCCAC
>CAZVMY010000250.1:0-5207 GCA_964628955.1 uncultured Methylocystis sp. | reverse complement strand
GAGGATCAGGCCGCCGAGCAGGACGGCTGCGGTGGCCGAGCCCGGGATGCCGAGCGCCAGCATGGGCAGCAACGCCGAAGTGCCGGCGCCATGGGCGGCGATCTCCGGCGCGAGCACGCCTTCCATCTCGCCCTTGCCGAAATGATCGCCGCGCTTCGAGAAGCGCTTGGCGATGCCGTAGCCCATGAACGAGGCGGCGATGGCGCCGCCCGGCGTCACGCCCATCCAGACGCCGACCACAGCCGAACGGATCATGGACGCCCAGTATCGCGGCATCTCCGCCCAGGTGCGCAGGACGACCTTGAGATCGATCTTCGCCGATTTGCCCTTGAACTCGGTCCCTTCCTCGATCGTGAGGAGGATCTCCGACACGCCGAACAGGCCGATGATCACCACGAGGAAATCGAAGCCGCTCAGCAGCGAGATGAAGTCGTAGGTCAGCCTGATGTCGCCGGAGATCTGATCGAGACCGACGGCCGTCAGGCAGTAGCCGATGCAGAGCGAGACGAGGATCTTGGCGCGGTTCTCCTTGCCCATGCCGATGAACGAGCAGAACGTCAGGAAATAGACGGCGAAGAACTCCGCCGGCCCGAAGCGCAGCGCGAATTTCGCGACGAGCGGCGCAACCAGCGTGATCACGGCGATGCCCGCAAAAGCGCCGATGAAGGATGCGGTGAACGCGGCTGTCAGCGCTTCGCCCGCCCGGCCCTGCGTCGCCATCGGATAGCCGTCGAACGTCGTGGCGACGGACCACGCCTCCCCCGGAATATTGAACAGGATGGACGTTATGGCGCCGCCGAACAGTGCGCCCCAGTAGATCGACGAGAGCAGGATGATGGCCGACAGCGGGTCCATGCCGATGGTCAGCGGCAGGAGGATCGCCACGCCGTTCGGCCCGCCGAGACCCGGCAGCACGCCGACCACGATGCCGAGCAGCACGCCCAGCAGCATGAACATCACGTTCTTGAAGGTGAGGACGGCCTGGAAGCCGGTGATCAGGTTGCCCAGTTCGTCCATGATCCCTGCCTCAGTAGCCGAGAAAGGCTTCGAGCGGACCCTTGGGCAGGGGCACACGGAACTGCAGTTCGAAGACGACGAAGGCGACCAGCGGCGTGAGGAGGCCGCCAAGCGCCGTCTGCCACCACTTGAAGGCGCCGAACATCAGCATCAGCGCGATCATCAGGAAACCCGAAGGCACGTAGATACCGAGGGGATCGATCAGCGCGATGTAGACCAGCAGCGGCAGGAGGACCTTGGCGACGGACCGCATCTGGCCGTAACTGACGGCCACCGTCCTGGGCGCGCCGAGCGCCGACCAGAGGACGACCAGCCCGGCGATCGCCATCACCCCGCCGACCCGGCCGGGAAAATAGCCGCCCTGCGGACCGTCGGAGCCCCAGCCCATGCCGCGGCCGTAGCTGTCCCAGAGCACGAGGGCCGCCAGCACGAGCACGAAGATCGCGAAGGCGATCTCCAGGGCGCGGCGGCTGATACCGGCTTCGGACGGGGTGGCTGTGGTCATCGGGTTGCGCTCCGGACCGGAGGAGGAGGCCCAGCGGCCGTGGTCGGGTCGCCGGGCGGTCGGGAGTGCGGTCGCGTCAGTTCGTCCCCGGTGCCAGGAAGCCGGCCTCGTTCATCAGCGCCTTGTGACGCGTCTCATCCGCGGTCAGGAAGCTCACGAACGCTTCACCACTGCGGAAATCCGGCAGCAGTGCGTTGCGCTCCAGATACTCCTTCCACTCCGGCGTCTCCGAGACCTTCTTGAACAGGTCGACATAGTAGGTTCTCTGCTCGGGCGTGATGCCGCCCGGCATGAACATGCCGCGGAGCATGTTGTAGGTGAACTTCACGCCCTGCTCGCCGCATGTCGGGATGTCGCTCCATGCCGTGGTCTGCGTGATCTTCGTCGAATAGGCCATGCGCTTGGGCGAGAGCACGCAGAGCGGCCGCGCGTTGCCGGCCCGCCAGCTGCCGATCTCCTCGGACGGGTTGCCGGTCGAGGCCTCGATGTGCTTGCCGGCGAGCTGCACGGAGGTCGGGCCGCCGCCTGCATACGGGATGTAGGTGATCTTGCCGCCAGCCTCTTTCTCCAGCGCGAAGGTGATCAGGTGATCCTCGCGCTTCGAGCCGGCGCCGCCGATCTTGGGAACGGGATTGCCGGCCTTCGCGGCCGCAAGCAGGTCCGCCGCGGTCTTGAACGGCGCGTCGGCGTAGGTCCACAGCAGGAACTCGTCCTGCGCCAGCATCGCGACCGGCGTGAAGTCGCGCCAGCTCACCGGCAGCTTCGACGACAGCGGCGTCATGTAGAGGCCGGCAGAGGTCGTCAGCAGCTTGTGCGGATCGCGGGCGGCGCCCTTGATCTCCAGCATCGCCTCGCCGCCGGCCGCGGCCGGCTTGTTGACGACGGTCACCGGCTGCGGGGCGAGGTTCCCCTTCTGGATGATCGACTGGATCGTCCGCGCCATCTGGTCGGAGGCGCCACCGGGCGCGAACGGAACGATGATCTCGATCGGCTTCGTCGGTTCCCAGGCCCAGGCCGGGGCAAGGCCCGCGACAGATGCGAGCAGGATGGCGCTTGCGGCCGATGCGAGCCGGATAGCCGATGACGTCTCAGGCATGTCAGTCCTCCCTCGATGGCCGGTTTCGGCCGTTCTTCTTCGGTGTCGTTGCATGAAACAGAAAGATCGCGTTGCGGCAAATCAGACTTTCGCGCGGGATCAGGCGGCCTTTTCCGTCGTCGCGCGGGCATTTCCCTGGAGATAATCCATGGCCACCGAGACGCCGCCGCTGCGGTGCGGGATGCCACAGGCGGCAAGCCCCATCTCGACGCCACCGAGCGTGCCCACGACCATCAGATCGTGGAAATCGCCGAGATGCCCGATGCGGAAGATCTTGTCGGCGAGGATGCCGAGGCCGTTGCCGAGCGACATGTTCGACCTTGCCAGGATCTCCGCGCGCAGCCCATCGGCCGAATGGCCCGCCGGAACCATCACGGCCGTCAGCGCCGACGAATAGACGGCGGGATCGCGACACAGGATCTCGAGGCCCCAGTGGCGCACGGCGCGACGCGTCGCTTCCGCTGCGCGATCGTGCCGGGCGAAGACCGCCTCGAGCCCTTCGGCGTCCAGCATGTCGAGCGCGACCTTCAGCCCCTGCAGCAGGTTGGTCGACGGCGTGTAGGGGAAGAAGCCCTTCGCGTTGATCGCGATCATGTCCTCCCAGTCCCAGAACACGCGCGGCAGGCGGGCCGTCCTGCTCGCGGCCAGCGCCTTCGCCGAGATGGCGTTGAAGGAGAGGCCCGGCGGCAGCATCAGCCCTTTCTGGGAGCCGGCGACGGTGACGTCGACGCCCCATTCGTCGTGGCGGTAATCGATGGACCCGAGCGACGAGATGGTGTCGACCATGAGCAGCGCGTCGTGGCCGGCGGCGTCGATCGCCTTCCGGACGGCGGCGACGTTCGACGCGACCCCGGTCGAGGTCTCGTTGTGAACCATGCAGACGGCCTTGATCGTCCGGCCGGCATCCTCCCGGAGCCTGGCCTCGACCGCGCCGGCGTCGACGCCCGTCCGCCAGTCCGTCCGGATGAACTCGGCCTCCAGTCCGAGCCGGCCCGCCATGCGCTGCCAGAGCGTCGCGAACCAGCCGGTCTCGACCATCAGCACGTGGTCGCCCGGCGACAGCGTGTTGACGAGCGCGGCCTCCCAGGCCCCGGTGCCGGTCGCGGGATAGATGATCACATGGCTTTTCGTCGCGAACACGCCCTTGATGCGGTCGAGTACGTCGCGCGCGAGGCGCTGGAACTCGGGCCCGCGATGATCGATCGTCGGCTTGGCGACCGCGGCCAGAACCTGCAGCGGCGTGTTGGTTGGCCCGGGGATCTGCAGGAAGTGACGACCGGTGTGAACGGTCATGGCGGGCGCCCTCCGAGGCTGATTGCGTTTTCCGCTCGTAGCGGCCCTTCATGGCGGCTTTGTCGAATGAGTTTTGTATTATAAATGCAATCGACACAAGAGGCGCCCGTGCGCGCCACGACCGGAGCGTCCATGACTATCGCCGTCCGCGCGCCGACGACCGGGGCTGACGCAACAGAGGCGGCGAGGCGTGCGGCCGCCACGCGCGACGTCGGGCTGGAGCGACGGCTTGCCGGCGCCTTGAAGGGCACGGTCGATTTCTCGGCCTTCACCCGCGGCCGCTACGCGACCGATGCCTCGATCTACCAGATCATGCCGGTCGGCGTGGTCTTCCCGACCGACGCGGAGGATGTTGCCGCCACGATCGCGATCGCCCGCGAAGCAAGCGTCCCAATCATCCTGCGGGGCGGCGGCACCTCACAGAACGGGCAGCCGATCGGTGCCGGTCTGGTCGTCGACTGCAGCCGGCACTTCAACGAGATCGTCGCGATCGACGGCGAGCGCCGGACCGCCGTGGTCCGGCCGGGCATGGTGCTCGAAGAGCTGAATGCGGTGCTGCGCAAGCGCGGCCTGTTCTTCCCGGTCGAACCGTCCACCGCGAGCCGCTGCACGCTCGGCGGCATGGCGGGCAACAATTCGAGTGGCGCCCGCTCGCTGCGCTTCGGCAAAATGGTCGATAACGTGCGCTCGATCGACGCCGTCATGGCGGACGGCGCGCGAATGTCGTTCGGGCTCGCGTCCGATCACGCGCTCGCCAAGGCGACCCGCGCGATCGCCCGGCGCGAGGCGGACGAGATCGAGCGCCGTTTCCCGAAGGTGCAACGGCGCGTCGGGGGCTACAATCTCGATGCGCTGCTCGCGAAGCCCGTCAACGCGGCGCATCTCCTCGTCGGCTCGGAAGGCACCCTCGCGGCTTTCACGGCGATCGAACTGGCGCTGCAGCCGCTGCCGGCGCACCGCGTGATGGGCGTCTGCCATTTCCCCGGCTTCCGCAGCGCGATGGAGACGACGCGGCACCTGGTGGCGCTCGGTCCGACGGCGGTGGAACTCGTCGACAACAACATCCTGACGCTCGGCGCCGACATCCCGCTGTTCGTCGAGACGCTGTCGGCCATCACCCGCGGCCGGCCGGACTGCCTGCTGCTGGTAGAGTTCGCGGGCGAGGACGGGGCCGCGCTCGACCGCGACCTCGCCCGTCTCGATCAGGCGATGGCCGACCACGGCTTTCCCGACGCCGTGGTGCCGGTGACCGATGCCGCAGCGCAGAAGCGCGTCTGGGAGGTGCGCGAGGCCTGC
>CAZVMY010000249.1:0-5223 GCA_964628955.1 uncultured Methylocystis sp. | reverse complement strand
GGCGCTCAACCCGTGGCGAAGTCATAGAGCAGCTTGATGTTCAGAACCGCGATGACGATCCCGATCAGCACGGCGAGCGCCATCAGCCACCGGGGAGCGACCAGTTCGCCCATCTTCGCCTTGTCGGCGGTGAACATGAGCAGCGGGAAGACGGCGAAGGACAACTGGAGGCTCAGGACCACCTGCGTCAGGATCAGCAGCTTGGCGGTTCCCCCGTCGCCGTACCAGATCGTGACGGTGGCGGCCGGTATGATCGCGATGGCGCGGGTGATGAGGCGGCGCAGCCACGGCGGCAGCTTGATGTCGAGGAATCCCTCCATGACGATCTGACCGGCGAGGGTGGCGGTCACGGTCGAGTTGACGCCGCAGCACAGGAGCGCGATCCCGAACAGGGTGGGCGCGATGGCGAGCCCCAGGATGGGCGCCAGCAACTTGTGGGCTTCCGCGAGCTCAGCGACTTCCGTGCGGCCTGTCTTGTAGAAGGCTGCGGCCGCCAAGATGAGGATAGAGGCGTTCACCAGGAGCGCGAACATCAGCGCGACCGTCGAGTCGATCGTCGCGAACTTCAGCGCCTGCCTCTTCTCCGGCGAGGTCTCGCCGTAGGCCCGAGTCTGCACGATGCCGGAGTGCAGGTAGAGGTTGTGCGGCATCACGGTGGCCCCCAGGATGCCGAGCGCGAGATACAGCATGTCGGGGTTGGTCACGATGTCGGTGGTGGGAGCGAAGCCCTGGATCACGGCGCCCCAGTCGGGATCGGCGAGCGCGATCTGGACTACGAAGCAGACCGCGATGACGCCCAGGAGCGTGATGATTAGAGCTTCTATCCAGCGGAAGCCGAGCCTCTGCAGGTAAAGGATCAGGAAGACGTCGAGCGCCGTGATGATGACGCCGATCTCCAGCGGGATGCCGAAGATGAGGTTCAGGCCGATCGCCGTGCCGATGACCTCGGCGATGTCGGTCGCGATGATGGCAATCTCGGCGAGAAACCAGAGGAAGAGAGCTACCGGCTTCGGGAAAGCGTCGCGGCAGGCCTGCGCCAGATCACGGCCCGAAGCTATGGCGAGGCGGGCGCAGAGCGACTGCAGCACGATCGCCATGATGTTGGAGATGAGCGCGACGACGAGCAGCGTATAGCCGAACTTGGAGCCGCCGGCGATGGAGGTCGCCCAGTTGCCGGGGTCCATGTATCCGACGGCCACGAGGTAGCCGGGCCCGATGAACGCCGCGCCCCTGCGCCATGTCGATCCAGCCTTGGCGACGGGGATCGAGCGATGCACGTCGGACAGCGAAGGCTCGCCGCGCGGCCTGCTCCAGCCCTGCTCGCGCACAACGTGATTCACCTTGGCCATTAGCGACATCGCCAGCCCCAGTTGCAAAAGACTTGCAATAGCATAAAGTAGCGTTACAATTGTCACCCGTCAACGCAAATGCAAATCATTCCCATCGGGGGGGGCAAGCGATAACGAGGCCGGCGGCGGACAGAATTCTCGATAGGTGTCGAAGGCAGGGACGGCGGATGACCGGCCAGCGCAAGATCATCGCCGAGGTGGTCGCGGCCGCTAAAGATCATCCGGACGTCACGGAGCTGCATCGCCGCGTCACCAAAATCGACCCGGGGATATCGCTGTCGACCGTCTACCGCACGCTGAAGATGTTTGCTGAGGAGAGGCTCGTCGAGCAGCACAGCTTCGAGGGCGGGCGGTCGCGCATCGAGCGCGCTGATACCGTCCATCACGACCACCTCATCGACACCGACACCGGCAAGGTGTTCGAGTTCCGATCGGAGGAGATCGAACGACTCCAGACCGAGATCGCACGCAAGCTCGGCTACGAGCTGACAGGCCACCGCCTGGAGCTCTATGGACGACGCCTACCGACGGCCTGACTACCCCGGGTCAGCCGGCCGCCGCGTTCAAGGCTGCCTGATCGAACCGGTCGTGTCCAGTTTCGGAATCCTGGCGGGATCGAACGGATCGGCGAGCGCCGCTTCCGGCCGGCTGATCTCGACGCGTCCGGAGGTCATTGCCTGCAGCCGCTCCGCCCCCATCGAGGCCAACATCGTGCGGAAATCCTTGTGCATGCCGCCGTCGACATGGGCGAAGCTCATGGCCGGCATACCGGACTTCACGACATCGGCGAAGCGCTGGTCGTCCGCGGCGCGTTTCTTCGCTACGAGCTCTTCGACCGCCGGATCGACCTTGATGGGCGGGCAAGCTTCGCCGGCGACGAAAGAGCCCGTGCCATCCGCAGGATTGAAAACGTATCGGCGGCCGCAGGACGCGAGCCGGGGCGGCTGCCTGGTCGCCTCGAAGTGGTCCGAGCCTTCCTTGAGGTTCTTCCAGAAGGCGAAATACTCGTTGTTGCGATGGAGCGCCATGTTCTCTGGCGTCATCCGGAACGGAAGGGACTGAACCTGAAAGCTCGTCTGTTCACCGGCGAGGGCCTCGCGCGCCATCGCGTAGATTTCCGAGACGCCGTCGTCCGTCATTGCGAAGCACCCGGCTGAGGTGCAGGCACCGTGCACCATGAGCGCCGAGCCGGTGAAGCCCTGCGAGCGCTCGAGCGTATTCGGATAGCCAAGATTGAAGGACAGATGGAATTGCGAGCGCGGGTTCATCAGCTCAGGCGTCACGGTATAGAACCCTTCTGGCGCCTGCCGGTCCCCTTCCCGCCGCTTCGGTCCGAGTTGGCCGGACCAGCGGCAGATCGGGTATGTCTTGAGGAGTGCGAATCGGCCTGATCGGTCACGCTTCCAGACTTCGAGCTCGCTCTCCTTCTTGAAGATGCGCACAAAAATCGGGTCCCCGGCCGACATGCCCTTGTCGCTCATCTGGGAGAGCAGCGAGGCGGGAATTGGCGCGAGGTGACGCCGGTCGCCGTCCGTCGTCACGCAGCTCGCCAAACCGACAGCCAGCACTGCGATGGCAACGGAACGGCCGAAAGGGAACGCAGCGCGACGGAACATCATGAATGCTTAATAACCCAAAGATGCTTACAGCACGTGAAAAAGTGTAGTTGACGGTCTCTAGAACCTAAAGCCGCTTCAGGTTCAAGCGCCGTTCTGCGGTCCCCGTGGTTTTCACAAGCTGGTGAACACGCTGCTGCGAGAAGGCTCTTGAACCTAAAGTTGCTAGAGGTTGCAGACAGTCCAATCTAGCTAGTCTGGGGAGGATAACGTCATGAATCGTCGTACATTGCTCAGGGTCGGAGTCGCGGCTGTGGTGGCCCAGAACGTCGCGATCACTGGCCAGGCCCACGCCGACGCCGCCTTGATGGCGCGCATCACGGCGCCGGGGTCGCTGCCTGACAAAGTATTCGGCCCCGCGGACGCGCCAGTCACGATCGTCGAGTACGCCTCAGTGACCTGCCATTTCTGCATGAGGTTCCATACGGAGACCTGGCCAGCGTTGAAGGCGAAATACGTCGACACCGGCAAGGTGCGCTTCATCATGCGCGAGTTCCCGCTCGATCCGCTGGCGACAGCCGGGTTCATGCTGGCGCGCTGCGCTAACGACGAAAAGTGGTATCCGGTCCTCGATCTGCTCTACAAGACGAAGGAGACTTGGGGCCACGCTCAGAATCCTGCCGACGCGCTGCTGCAGACCGTTCGTCAGGCGGGGTTCACGCAGGAATCGTTCGAAACCTGCCTCAGAAACGACAAGCTGTTCCAGGACGTCCGCTCAGTCGCGGATCGCGCGGCGAATGAGTTTGGTGTGAACTCCACGCCGACCTTCTTCATCAACGGCGAGAAACGGACCGGCGCTCTGACGCTGCAGGAGTTCGACAAGATCCTCGCACCGACGCTGGCGGCGACGCGCTGAGCGTCATTCCCCGGAGCTCTTCCACGTAAGATCAAGTCGGTTCATGACAACCAGCATTTTTTCCCGCCGCGTCTTCGCCGCAGGACTTCCGATCGCTGTCGCAGGTTGCGTGAGCCGCAGCGAACCGCTCATACCGGCATCCTATTTGAAGGGTACGCGTCCTGTCGTCTCGCCTCAGATCGCCTCGCTCTATGCCGCGATGCCGGAGGAGCGCTTCCCAATTCCCGCCGTCGATTTCGACGAGGTCGACGTCGGGGTGCTGCGCCGGATCGTCGACGACCCAACCGGTGAGGCTGCCGGCACGCTGGTTGTCGATACGCCGTCCCGAGCGCTCTACCTCGTCATGGAAGGCGGTCAGGCTCTGCGCTACGGCGTCGGCGTCGGTCGCGAAGGGCTGTCGTGGCAAGGGCGGGCAGTGATCCAGCGGAAAGCCGAGTGGCCTCGCTGGACGCCGACCAAGGACATGATCGCCCGCGAGCCCGAGAAGAACGCGCGATGGGCGAACGGCATGGAGCCTGGCCTCGATAATCCGCTGGGCGCGCGGGCTCTCTATCTCTACCGCGACAACAAGGACACGCTCTACCGCATCCACGGCACCAACGTCCCGTCGAGCATCGGATCGGCCGTCTCGAGCGGCTGCATCCGACTGATCAATCAGGACATCATCGATCTCTACAACCGCGTGCCCGAGGGCACACAGGTGCTGGTCAAGCAATAAATTCGCGGCGTCAGCGGGCCGTCGCCGTTACTACGTCGGACCGGCCGAGGATGCGTCCGAGGTCAAGCCAGATATTGGGGTTTTCGGGCGACTGGCGTTTGATGAACGTCAGGCCGCTCTCGGACCAGCGATGGATCGTGTCGGTCTGGTTGTCGAGCACGAACTCGCCGCGGTCTGTCATGACGGTCAGCACGGCATGTCCACCGCCCTTGCTATCGAAGACGACCGTGATCAGCAAAGCGGAGAGCGGCCAGCCGCGCTTCGCGAGCTCCCGGCGCTTCTCTAACACGTAGTCTTCGCAATCGCCCTTGCCCGTCGTCGCATAGGTCCAGCGTTCGGCGACGCCGTACTGGTCCTGATCGGTGACCGGGGCGATGGCCTTGTTGAAGCGGAGGTTGACTTCGACGAGTTCACGCCACGAGCGATCCGTCAGTGCCATATGTCTAGAACCTGGCCGCAAAGCTCCGCATTCCGACGGATTCTCGGAGCAAAACTGCACCCAACCGATCGGTGGCTTCGATGCAAGGCCTGCATGAAGATGGGCAAGGTCGGTCCGTGCGTCCGCCGCGACGCCTGCCACACCAGCGACCCACATCGTCAGTCCACCCAGCATGGTAAAGATGGTATTGTTTTTCATAACGCTCTTCCCTTGTTGAGAAAAGGCTACCATCTTCGCGTTTCGAC
>CAZVMY010000248.1:0-5244 GCA_964628955.1 uncultured Methylocystis sp. | reverse complement strand
GCGCGTGGTCACAAGCGCCGTGCGTTCGCCCTTGCGTTCCAGGAGGGCGGTGGTCGCGACGGTCGTTCCCATTCGGACGTCGTCCACGAGGCCGGGCGGGATCGGCATGCCGGGTGCGAGCCCGAGCAGGTGGCGGATGCCCTGCACGGCGGCGTCGCGGTAGGCGGCCGGGTTCTCCGAAAGGAGCTTGTGGGCATGCAGCTTGCCTTCCGGATCGCGGCCGACGACGTCGGTGAAGGTGCCGCCGCGGTCGATCCAGAAGTTCCAGCGGCGAGGTCCTGATCCGGGGAGAGGTGCGGCCGACACGGGCAGGCTCCGATCAATTACGATTTGTCGACGTTTCGTTGACAACGTTTAAATTTAAGATAGCGTCCGGGTCAAGGTTGGGGTTCCGTGGCAGGGATGCCATGGTCCTCAGGGGACGAAGGGGATCGAGGACCGGCTGCGGTCCGACATCGGGAGCGTCCGGGGTGAGAACGAGCGTCGACGGCGCTGACCGTCGCAAGAAAGGGAGAACCATGAAGACGATGCATATCACGGCCCTGGCGGCCATGCTCACGTTCGGCGGCGTCGCGGGCGCCGGCGCCCAGACGGTCTGGAACATGCCCACTCCGTATCCGGACGGGAATTTCCACACCCGGAACATCTCCCAGTTCGTGGCCGACGTGAAAACCGCGACCAACGGCGCGCTCGACATCAAGATTCACAGCGCCGGATCGCTGTTCAAGCATCCCGAGATCAAGCGCAGCGTCCGTCAGGGCCAGGCGCAGATGGGCGAGGTTCTGATCTCGCTGCACGCCAACGAGAGCCCGGTCTACGGCCTCGATTCGGTACCGTTCCTCGCCAGTTCCTACGAGGACGCGCGCAAGCTCTACGCAGCGCAGCGCCCGGCATTGGAGAAGCGCCTCGCGGAAGAGGGGCTGGTGCTGCTCTACTCCGTCGCCTGGCCGCCGCAGGGCATTTACGCCAAGAAAGAGATCAAGTCTGTCGACGACCTGAAAGGCCTCAAGTTCCGGACCTACAATCCCGGAACAGGCCGGATCGCGGCCCTGGTCGGCGCGGTGCCCGTCCAGGTCGAGGTGCCGGACCTGCCGACCGCCTTCGCGACCGGCCGCGTCGAGGTGACGATCACCTCGGGTTCGACCGGCGTCGAGGCCCGGTTCTGGGATTTCGTCAGCCATTACCACGACACGCAGGCCTGGTTGCCGCGCAACATGGTGTTCGCGAACAAGGCTGCGTTCGATGCGCTGCCCGATGCGCAGAAGACCGCGCTGATGACCGCGGCCAAGGCGGCGGAGGAACGCGGCTGGACGTCGTCCGTGCGCGAGACGAGCGAGCGCATCCAGGCGCTGAAGGACAACAAGATGAACGTCGTCGAGCCTTCGGCCGCCCTGAAGGACGGACTTCGCAAGATCGGCGCCGCGATCGGCGTCGAGTGGGAAGCGAGCGCCGGCGCCGAAGGCAAGGCGATCCTCGAAGCCTATCGGAAATGACGCGCGGCGCCGGCGGAGCCATCTCCGCCGGCGCTCTCCCGCCCGTCCGCCATCGCCACGTCGCGGCCGGGGGGCCGTTCCCATGCGCATCCTGCTCGACCGGCTCTACGGTCTCTCGCTCTGGCTCAGCGCGCTCTGCATCGTCGCCATCGCCGTGCTCGTCGGGCTGCAGATCGGTGGCCGGATCTTCGACAGCCTGCTGAAACTCTTCGGATATCCGCCTTACGGCTTCGTCATCCTGTCGCTCTCCGAGATTGCCGGCTACCTGATGGCGGCGGGCGGCTTTCTCGGGCTCGCGGCGACGCTGAAATCCGGCGCGCACATCCGGGTCACGCTCGTCCTCGGCCGGTTGCCGGAGCAGGTCCGCACCGTGTTCGAGGCCAGTGCCGCGCTCGCGGGGGCCTCGTTCTGCGGCTACGTCGCGTGGTTTGTCTCCAAGCTGGCCATCGACAGTTTCCGTTTCAACGAGTTGTCGCCCGGACTGATCCCGGTCCAGCTCGGCTATCCGCAGGCCGCGATGGCCATCGGAGCGATCATGCTCACGGTGGCGATCCTCGACGAGTTCGTGATCATCATCACGCGCGGACAGCCGAGCTTCCGAGCGGCCGAGGACGCCGTCACCCTCGGCAAGGAGGGCTGATCATGGACCTGATCACCCTGACCGGCGCACTCGTCGGACTGCTCTTTGTCTTCCTCGCCCTCGGGACCTGGATCGCGCTGGCGCTCGCCGGCATCGGCCTGGTCGCGATGCTTGTGCAGGTGCCGACGGCACCCGGCGGCGTGCTCGCCACGTCGATGTGGAGCTCGCTCAACTCGTGGGATCTCACCGCGCTGCCGATGTTCCTGCTGATGGGCGAGATCCTGTTCCGCAGCCGGCTCTCGGAGGACCTGTTCGAGGGGCTGGCGCCATGGATGCAGAAGCTGCCGGGACGGCTGCTGCACGTCAACGTGCTCGGCTGCGCGATCTTCGCCGCGGTGTCGGGCTCCTCGGCCGCGACCTGCGCCACCATCGGCAAGATCTCCATGCCCGAACTGGCGCGGCGCGGGTATGACGAGCGGCTCGCGATCGGGACGCTGGCGGGGTCCGGCACGCTGGGGCTGCTGATCCCGCCCTCGCTCATCATGATCGTCTATGCGGCTGCGACGGACCAGTCCGTCGCGCGGCTGTTCATCGCCGGCGTGATCCCCGGCGCGGTCCTCGCGGCGCTGTTCATGGGCTACGTGATCGTCTGGGCGCTCGCCAATCCCTCGCGCATGCCGCCGCCCGATCCGACGACGACCTTCGTCAACCGCGTCAAGGCGACCTGGCGGCTCATGCCGATCATCCTGCTGATCGCGGGTGTGATCGGGTCGATCTACGGCGGTCTCGCTTCGGCGACGGAGGCGGCGGTCGTCGGCGTGCTGCTGTCCCTGCTGCTGACGCTGGCGCAGGGCACCATGTCCGGAGCGGGCCTGCGCGACGCCCTGCTGGGCGCGACCCGCACGACCTGCATGATCGCCTTCATCCTCGCGGGCGCTGCGTTCCTCACCACGGCGATGGGGTTCACTGGCATTCCCCGCGCGCTGGCAGAATGGGTCGGCAGCTTCAATCTCCTGCCCTGGCAGTTGCTGATCGCGCTCACCCTGTTCTTCATCGTGCTCGGCTGCTTCCTCGACGGCATCTCGATGATCGTGCTGACCACCTCCGTCGTCATGCCGCTGGTCGAGCGGGCGGGCTTCGATCTGATCTGGTTCGGCATCTATCTCGTGATCGTCGTCGAGATGGCGCAGATCACCCCGCCGGTGGGGTTCAACCTCTACGTGCTGCAATCCATCACCGGCCGGAACATCTTCATGATCGGGCTGTGTGCGCTGCCGCTGTTTCTGCTGATGGTGCTGATGGTCGTGCTGCTGTGGGCGATGCCGGGCATGGCGCTCTGGCTGCCCGGTCAGATGTTCAGCGGCTGATCATCGATCAGGGCCGCAGCGCGGCGCGGATGAGAGTGGCCACCGCGCCGAGGGCGGCCACGCTCGCGATCCAGATCGTGGCGAACCACAGGAGCCGCCGCCAGAGCGGCGTTGGAGCATTCGGCATCGGCGGGTAGGTACCGTTCAATGATAGCCGCCCGCGGCGTTCACCTTGCCGCGGAAGACCCAGTACGAATACGCGGTATAGATCAGGATCATCGGAACGAGCACGGCAGCACCGGCCAGCAGGAAACTGAGGCTCTCGTCCGGCGCCGCCGCCTCCCAGATGGTCACCGACGTCGGCACCATGAACGGATAGAAGCTGATCCCGAGCCCGACGTAGGACAGGACGAAGAGAGCGAGCGACGCGAGAAACGGCGTCACCTCGCGCCGGTCCGTCAGGCCGCGGAACAGCAGGAAGGCCGCCCCACCGACGAGCAGCGGCACGGGAGCGGTGTAGACGATCTGCGGAAACGTGAACCAGCGCGCCTGGAACAGCGGGCTGAGAAACGGGGTCCACAGGCTCACGACCGCGATGATCATCAGCGTCCCCGCCGCGGTGATCCACGCGTAGCGATAGGCCTGGTCCTGCACGTGGCCCTCGGTCTTCCAGATCAGCCACGTCGCCCCGAGCAGCGCATAGCCGACGACCAGCGCCACGCCCGTCAGCAGGCTGAACGGCGTCAGCCAGTCCCACCAGCCGCCGGCATAGGCGCGGTTCGCGACCGGGATTCCCTGCACCAGCGCACCCAGGGCGACGCCTTGCGCGAAAGCCGCCAGCGTCGAGCCGCCGGCGAAGGCCCAGTCCCACAGGAACTGGCCGCGCCGCGTCTTCCAGCGAAACTCGAAGGCGACGCCGCGGAAGATGAGACCCAGCAGCATGGCGATGATCGGCGCGTAAAGCGCCGGCATGATGATCGCGTAGGCGAGGGGAAAAACCGCGAAAAGGCCGCCGCCGCCGAGCACCAGCCAGGTCTCGTTGCCGTCCCAGACCGGGGCGACCGAGTTCATCATCTCGTCGCGGTTGCTCTCGCCCCGGACGAATGGGAAGAGAATGCCCACGCCGAGATCGAACCCGTCGAGGACGACGTAGGCCAGTACCGCGAACGCGATCAGCGCCGCCCAGATCAGCGCAAGGTCGAGGGTCATGCAGGCCTCCTCCCGCTCGCCGTCATTCGGCCGGCTGCATGCCGGGCGTGGTGATCACGGCGCCGGGCATGATGCCCGCGGCGCGGATCGGTTCGTCGTCGGGCAGACCGGGCTCCATGGGTTCCGGCGGTTTGCCCATCAGACGAAGGATGTAGAACACGCCTGCGCCGAACACCGTGAAGTACACGACGACGAAGGCGATCAGGGAGGCGGCCACGGCCTCCGCAGCGATCGGCGAAACGGATTCCGACGTCCGCAGCAGGCCGTACACCGTGTAGGGTTGGCGGCCGACCTCGGTGGTGAACCAGCCGGCGAGTACCGCGACGAAGCCCATCGGCCCCATCGCGACGGCCGCGCGGTGCATGAGCGGCGCGTCGTAGAGCCGGCGCCGCGCGCGGTTGACGAGGCTCCAGAGGCCGAGTCCCAGGATCAGCATGCCGATGCCGACCATGATGCGGAAGCTCCAGAACACGACCGGCACGTTGGGCCAGTCGGCCCGCGGCCATTCCTTCAGGCCACGGATGGTGCCGTCGAAATCATGCGTCAGGATGAAGCTGCCGAGCTTGGGAATCTCGATCGCATGGTCGACGCGGCCTTCCGCCATGTTGGGCAGGCCGAACAGAATGAGCGGCGCCCCGGCGCGTGTCTCGAAATG
>CAZVMY010000247.1:0-5248 GCA_964628955.1 uncultured Methylocystis sp. | reverse complement strand
GTCGGAGTCGCGGATGACGCGGAAGGCGCCCTGCCCGTTGACCTCGTAGCCAGGGAACAGCTTGCCTATGAACAGGCCGATGACTTGTTCCAGAACCACGATCCGGGCCGTGCCCGTCTCCGCGAGATCAGGCATCCGGATGAAGCGATCGACCTTACCAGGCACGCGGATGAGCGCGCTCAGAGGCCGCCGGTCGCTGCTGTGCGACAGTGCCAGAGCCAGCGTGAAGCCGAGATTGGGAATGAACGGGAACGGATGCGCCGGATCGATCGCCAGCGGCGTCAGCACCGGAAAGATATGAAAGAGGAAGTAATCCTCCAGCCACTTAAGTTCCAGTTCGGTCAGCTCGGGCGTCGGAACGAGCACGATACCCGCCGTCTTCAGGTCACCCCGCAGCTCACGCCAGCGTGCCTGCTGATCGGCGGTGAGCAGGGCGACCCGCGCCCCGATGCGCGCGAGCTGTTCGGCCTGCGTGAGGCCGTCGTCCGAGATCGTCGTCACCCCGGCCCGGACCTGTTCGGTCAGGCCGGAGACCCGGACCATGAAGAACTCGTCGAGATTGTTCGCCGAGATCGACAGGAAACGCAGCTGTTCCAGCATCGGATGCGTGCGGTTCGACGCCTCCTCGAGCACCCGCGCGTTGAACTCGAGCCACGAGAGCTCACGGTTCATGAACCGGCTCGGCGAGGCCATCAACGCCTCGAAGCGGGATGGCTCGGCCGCCACAGTTTCGCGTTGCGGCTCGCCGGGCACGATCTCGACTGCTGCGGATGTCCTGGCCACGCTTGTTCTCCTGCGGCGCCCCTTGCCTGGCTCCACGATTTGAGACGACTGCGACGCAGGAATGACACTCTCGGTCGTCACGCGACACCCTCCGCTGAAACCCGGTCGAGGACGCGCGCGGCGACCGCCCGCGTGATGCGGCGGCCCGACGCCAGCGCCTCCCGATCCAGTTCGCCGACGATCCGGGCGGCTGCCTCGAACGATCGTTCGATCCGCAGCAACAGATACTCGACGACCGTGACGTCCACCATCAGCTGCCGGTCGACGAAGAGCTTGACCAGAAGCATCCGGATCAGCGCGTCGTCCGGGCGTCCGATGTCGATGAGCGTCGCCCGCCGCAACCGCGACAGCAGATCGGGCATCTTCACGCCCCAGCTGCCGGGCACGTCGCGCGCGACCAGCAAGGCCGTCGCCCGGTTCTCGCTGGTGAGGTTAAGGAGATGGAACAGGGCGCCCTCGTCCAGCACGGCCCGGTCCGCATCCTCGACGACGACGGCACCGCCGACGGCGAATGCCCTGAGATACGCGCCCGTCAGGTCGCCCGGTCGCAGCACGTGCGCGTGGGCCCGGCGGGCCCAGATCGCGGCGAGATGGCTCTTCCCCGACGAGGCCGGACCGACCAGCACGGTCGTGCGGTCGGGCCAGTCGGGCCAGCGCTCGAGCATGGCGAAGGCACTCTCGTTCGATGGGCCGACGAGGAAGTCCTCGGCCCCGAAACGCGGCTCGACCGGCAGGTCGAGCGCGAGCTGGCGGGGACGGCTCTCCTGCGCGGCGTCGGGACCGTCAGTCAAGGCGCAGATCCGGCCCGCGGCCGGCATAAAGCGGGCTGGCGAGATAAAGCGACAGAGCGTGCCGGACGAGCACCCCGATGGCGGCGGCGAGCGGTGTCGCGAGAAGCAGGCCCAGAAAGCCGAACAGCGAGCCGAAGGCGAACAGGGCAAACATCAGCCAGACCGGATGCAGCCCCACCGAGGCGCCGATCAGCTTCGGCTGCAGGATGTTGCCCTCGATGAACTGGCCGCCGACGAAGATCGCGAAAGTCGCGATGATGAAGGTCGGGTCCGGCCAGAACTGGACGATCGCCACCGACATTGCCGCGACGAAACCCGTGATCGAGCCGACGAACGGGATGAACCCGATCAGGCCCGCGCCGAGCCCGATCAGCAGCGCGAAGTTCAGCCCGATCAGCGAGAGGGCCAGCGCGTAGGCCGAACCGAGGATCAGGCATACGAGCCCCTGTCCGCGCAGGAAGCCCGCCATGGCCTGGTCCATCTCCGCGGCCAGGCGGCGGATCGTGGCATGCTGCGGCCGAGGCAGCCAGCTGTCGACGCTGGCGATCATCCGGTCCCAGTCCAGCAGGAGGTAGACCGCGACGACAGGCGTCACCACGATCAGCGAAAGGACGTTGAGCACCGCGCGCCCGCCGGTCCAGAGCGACGAGAAGAACCGCCCTGCGAACCCGGCACCCTGTCCGATCAAATCGCCGAGCGAACGCTGGAGGTTGGCAAAGGCCTCCTCGCCGCCGACACGGGCCAGCAGCCAGCCACCTTCGGAGCGGATCAGCTCCTGGAGACGCTGCATGTATTCGGGAAACCGCTGCACGAAGCCACCGAACTCGGAGACGAGCAGCGGCACAACCAGAAGAATCAGCAAGACCACCGTCACGATCGCGAGGAACACGATCGTGAGCGTGGCGGCGACCCGTCCGAGGCCGAGCCGTTCCACCCGGTCGACCAGCGGATCGAGCAGATAGGCGATGATCAGCCCCGCCACGAACGGCAGAAGCGCGTCGCTCAGCAGCCAGATCAGGCCGCCGACGACGGCGGCGGCAATCAGCCAGACGAGAAGGCGCGAGGCGGGCAGCTGTCCGGGCGAGATCATCGGGGCTCCCGATCAGGCCATGTGCCGCAACCAGGCCGCGAGATAGGCGGCGATGGAGGCCAGCGTCAAGGACGCAACCAGAACGAGGCCGACGTCGACGACCGCTCCGGTTTCGATTCCGAACGCCAGGATGGCGAGTTTCAGCGCAATGAAACTGATCTGCGCCAGCGTGTTGACCTTGCTCAACATTGACGGCCGGATCGGCACGGGGCGGCCGAGCAGCCAGGAAATCAGCACGCCGCCGATGATCATCACGTCGCGACTGACGACGAGGATGGCCAGCCAGGCCGGCAGCACGCCGCCGATCGCGAGCGTGGCATACATCGAAACCAGCAGGGCCTTGTCGGCGAGCGGATCGAGGTAGGCGCCCAGTTCCGTGCGCATCTCGAAGCGCTTGGCGATGTAGCCGTCGAGCGCGTCGGTGAGCGCTGCCACGAGGAAAATCGCGAAGGCAGCACGCCAGTTGCCCTGCCCGATCATGACGATGACCGCGGGCACGAGGCAGAAGCGGAGGATGGTGAGCGCGTTGGGGATGTTCACGTCGGAAGGATGCCAGACTCCGCGCCGGGTCGCGAGACGGACGGCGGCCTTGCAGCTCGTCCTTGCCAACCGCGTGCCCGAAGCTTACCCGACGGCCGAGGAGGCGCCATGTCCCTGTCCGGCCGCAACGGCCTCACCTACGCCGCCGCCGGCGTCGACATCGATGCCGGCAACGCCATGGTTGAAGCGATCAAGCCGCTCGTGCGCGGCACCCGACGACCGGGCGCGGACGCCGAGATCGGCGGCTTCGGCGGATTGTTCGACCTGAAGGCCGCCGGCTTCGTCGATCCGATCCTCGTCGCCGCGAACGACGGCGTGGGTACGAAGGTCAAGATCGCGATCGAGAGCGGCCGGCACGATACCATCGGCATCGACCTCGTCGCCATGTGCGTCAACGATCTGGTCGTCCAGGGCGCCGAGCCGCTGTTCTTCCTCGATTATTACGCGACGGGCCGACTCGACCCGGCGACCGGGGTCGCCATCGTCAGGGGCATCGCGGAAGGCTGCCGGCAGGCCGGATGCGCCCTGATCGGCGGCGAGACCGCGGAGATGCCGGGTCTTTATGCCGACGCGGACTACGATCTGGCCGGGTTCGCGGTGGGCGCGGCGGAGCGTGGCCGGCTGTTGCCGCGGACGGACGTCGCGGCCGGCGATGTCCTGCTCGGCCTTGCATCGTCGGGCGTTCATTCCAACGGCTTCTCGCTGGTCCGAAGGATCGTCCAGCAGGAGAGCCTCGCCTGGACCGCGCCGGCGCCTTTCCAGACCGACAGCACGCTGGCAGACGCGCTGCTGACGCCCACGCGCATCTACGTGTCGTCGCTGCTGGCGACGCTGAGATCGACGCAAGGAGCCGCGCTGAAGGCGCTCGCCCACATCACGGGCGGCGGCTTCACGGACAACATCCCTCGCGTGCTGCCCGACAGCCTCACGGCATCGCTCGATCTGGACGCGATCGCGCTCCCGCCGGTCTTCGGCTGGTTGGCCGGTGCGGGTGGCATCGCCGCGGACGAGATGCTGCGGACCTTCAACTGCGGGATAGGCATGGTTGCCGTCGTCGACGCGGATGGCGCCGATGCGGTCGCTGCTGAACTCTCACGCCAAGGCGAGACCGTCTGCCGGCTGGGCAGCCTCGTGCCGCGGAGGCCCGGCGATGCTGCGGTGATGACGCGCGGCGCGCTCCGGTCATGAGCCGGGTCCGGGTCGCGGTCCTGATCTCCGGCCGCGGATCCAACATGGCGACCCTGATCCGGGCGGCGACGGACCCCGCCTATCCGGCGGAAATCGTCCTGGTGCTGTCCAACGTCGCCGAAGCGCCGGGCCTCGGCATCGCCCGCGCCGCCGACATCGAGACCGCGACGATCACCCCTCGCGGGTTCTCCTCCCGGGAAGACTTCGAGCGCACGGTCGATGCCGAACTCCGCCGCCACGACGTCGAGCTCGTGTGTCTCGCCGGGTTCATGCGGCTGCTTTCGCCCTGGTTCTGCGAGCGCTGGGCGGGGCGGCTGATCAACATCCACCCGTCCCTGCTGCCGGAGTTCCGTGGGCTCGACACCCATGCGCGTGCGCTGGCTGCCGGAGTGGGCCGACACGGCTGTTCGGTCCATTTCGTCGTTCCCGAGGTCGATGCCGGCGAGGTCATCCTGCAAGCGGCGGTCCCGATCGTCGACGGCGATACGCCGGAGACGCTCGCGGCCCGCGTGCTGGACGCGGAACACGACCTCTATCCGAAGGCACTGTCGATCGTGGCGTCCGATCTGCGCACGCGTGCCGAGGCGTGACCTGCCCGGCTGGTGATCAATAGACGCTGTCGGAGAACTTCTCCCACTTCGATCTGAAGGAGCCCAGTTCGTAGGGCGCCGACGTGACCATCTTGGGCGGGTTGCCGTTCGCGAGGAACTTCCAGAGGTTGCCTTCCCAGTCGCCGAAGTCGATGTACACGCCTCCCGAGCCGAGGTGATAGATCTGCGTCGTATCGGCCGCGTAGACGGTCGACTCGGTCGCGATCGCGAGCGCACCCATCAGGTACTTCCCATCGGCAACGGTA
>CAZVMY010000246.1:0-5254 GCA_964628955.1 uncultured Methylocystis sp. | reverse complement strand
GCGTGCTGCGCATGCGCTTCGGCATCGGCATGAACACCGACCACACGCTGGAAGAGGTCGGCCAGCAGTTCTCGGTGACGAGAGAGCGCATCCGCCAGATCGAGGCGAAGGCGCTCAGGAAGTTGAAGCATCCGAGCCGGAGCCGGAAGCTCAGGAGCTTCCTGGATAATTGAGCGGCGAGGCGCCGGCGAACACTTGCGGGCCGAAAAGAAGCGCTCCTTCGTGGAGCGCAGATCGGACGTGTGCGTGCTCGACACTGCGATCGATGCGACCGTCCATGGCCGGTGCGATCTGGTCACGGACGAGGTTGCACGCCTGCACGCCTCGCTTTTCAGAGGGCACCGAGCGTCTCGCGTAAATCTGGAACGGAACCGAACAAGTCCCCTCTTCGAGCGTTGTCGCTTCGACGAGGAGTACGCGACATGAAGACGTTTTGGGCGATGACGGCCGTCACCTTATGCTTGGCGAGCTCGACGATCGCGGCTCAGGCTCAGGGTTACTACCGGGAGCGCGATGATGGCATTTACCGCGATCGCGATCTCGACGGGGACCGTGGCCGTGGTCGGGCACGCGGCTTCAACGAGCGCGCGTATCTGCGCTGTAACCCTGACGTCCGCCGTTCCGTGAACCGTGGCGAGACGGACTCCGGGTACGCGCATTACCGGATATATGGTCGCCGCGAGGGCCGCCAGCTAACCTGCTGACAGCCAGCCGGATTTACCCTCAGGCATGCCGGTCGCCCGCTGAGCCTTTCTCCGTTTGTGGCGGCCATGCTACTCAGCTGCCGATGATCCACCTCCTCCGCCCCGCCTCGCTCCCGGCTACGACGCAGGCCGCCGAAGGGCTTCTGCGCCGGCGGTGGAGCCTCGCCGAAATCGAGGAGATGGTCCGGCTCGGCATTCGCCCCGAGGACGAGCGGTTCGAACTGATCGGCGGAGAGGTCGTCCCCGTCGCCCAAGGGGCTGACGCATGAACGGTTGAAGGTTGCGCTGGCGCGATACTGGTACCAGCGCCTGCCGGAAAGCATCGGCATCGCGCAGGAGACCACTCTCCGGATGGACAAGGACACTTTCGTCGAGCCGGATTTCGTCTTGTTCCGCTCCGACGACGGGCTGGAGAAGCTTTCGGCCGAGACGGCGCTGCTCGCGGTCGAGGTGGCCGATTCGAGCCTCGAGTACGATCGTGGCCGCAAGGCGCGGCTCTATGCGGCCTATGGCCTTAAGGAGCCTCTGGGTGATCGCGGCCGAAGCGCGGCTGGCCCATGTCCTCCGCCGGCCGGGACCGGAAGGCTATGCCGAGCGCATCGAGGTCGGCTCCGGCGAGACGCTGGTGGTTTCGTTCGCGCGCGACCTGGACGTGGTGCTGGGCGGGCTCACGCTCGCCTGAGCCGGGTTGCCGTTCGGCCGGCGGCGGCTAAGGTCGGTCCATGACCAGCCCTCCCAATGCGCCGCGTGGCGCTCTCACACTCCGCATCTCCGCCATGCCGGCGGACACCAACGCCAATGGCGACATCTTCGGTGGCTGGGTGATGGCGCGTATGGACCAGGCCGGCGGCATCGCCGGGGTCGAGTTCGCGCAGGGGCGGGTGGTGACGGTGAAGGTCGACGCCATGACCTTCCTGAAGCCCATGAAGGTCGGCGACGTTCTATGCGTCTATACCGAGATTGGTCGGGTCGGCCGCAGCTCGTTCGCGATCGGGATCGAGGCCTGGGCCCAGCGGTTCATGACCGTGGCGATGGAGAAGGTGACCGAAGCGACCTTCATCTTCGTGGCGGTGGACGACGACGGGCGGCCACGCCCGGTCGCCCCCGTCGGCTGAGAGGTCAGCGCCGCCGGGCGCGACGGGCACGCCGGTTATCACCCTGGACCTCGTCGACCACACCGCCCGGTGCAGAAACGACGGCGCCGACACCAGCTCCCACGGCGGCTCCGACCGGGCCGCCCACGAGAGCGCCGGCGAGGGCGCCACCGGCCGTTCCCTCGGATTGCTGCCGGGTCGCGCAGCCGGCGAGGGCGATGGCGACGACGCCAGCGGTGATGATGGCACGCATGGGTATTCTCCGGTTCGGTTGCATGACGATGGCCATTCGATGGCCGTCCCCGGACAACCATGGCGAGGCCGGGAGGTTCCATGCCGGTGCGGCCCGGCCTATTCCGCCTGTTGCACCGAAACGCGCGCGAGGCCTGCACGGGCGAACCCCAGGTTCTCCGCCGCCGCGTGCGAGACGTCGATGATCCGGCCGCGTACGAACGGGCCGCGATCGTTGACCCGAACGACCACACTCCGTCCGTTGGTGACGTTGGTGACCATGAGCCGCGATCCGAACGGCGCGGTGCGGTGTGCCGCGGTCATCGCCGCATTGTTCATGCGCTCGCCGCTTGCCGTGCGCCGGCCATGGAACTCCCGACCATAGAACGAGGCGACGCCATGGCTGGACAGGGCGATCGTTGGACGGGGAGATGCGGTGACTTGCGATGGAGTGATAGGCGCACAGGCAGCGCCGCCGAGAAGGAGCGCGATAGACAACGGGCGACAAGCGCGGAAGTTCTGCATCGTTGAGATATCCTGTGACAGGGTCGGACGATCCCGGCACGGCGGAAGGGTCCGACGGAGGGGCCCGTGGCCGTGAGGGCCTCCGGGCACGGATCGAGCGTCGCCGCAAAAAACGGGAGATGACGCGCTGGTTCCGACGTCCCATGCCAATATGGCGGAGAAGCGGCTCCGAGAGGGCGAAATGCGGCCCGGTGTCTTGCCTCCGCCGGCGGGCACGACCAGATAAGCGTCGTGAACGACATCGTGACACCCTTCGAATCCTACATCGACATGCCTACGACCGAGTCGCTCGGTGCGGCTGCCGCCCTGCTGCCGCCCGAGCGATGCGAGCGGGCGTTTGCCGTACGGGACTGGATGCTGATGCAGCCGCGAATCGAGATCGCCGAAGCTGACATCCTCGAGGGTCTGTATGCGCGGCTGGACGACGCGGGAGTCGCCATCGATCGCGCCTTCGCCGCCTTCTCGGCGCTCCATTCCCAGAACGCCGGCTATGGCGCGATCTGGGTGCGCGGCGAAGGCTCCTCCAGCACTACGTTTCCGTTTCGCGATGCCGCCGACAACGGGTTCGACAAGAGTCCGTTCTTCGCGGTCAACGAACGCCACCAGTGGCTGAAGCTGCGGCTGGACCACACGCCCGACAGCCGGTTCGCCGTCGTGCCGGAGCTGAAACGGGCGGGCTACGTCGGCTATCTGTGCATCCCGGTCTTCGCGGGCGCGGCCTATCAGAACGGCCTCGCCATCGCGACCCGGCGTCCCGGGGGCTTCAGCGACGAGGACATTGCCGTTCTCATGCTCGTCATGCCGGCGGCGGCGGCCGTGCTCGAGAGCCTCGCGGCATCCCGGGCGCTGCATACCCTGCTCAGGATCTACATCGGCGACGAACCGCACCTGCGTGTCCTGGCCGGCGAAGTCCGCCGGGGGCAGGTGGCGCGCATCCGATCGGCCATCCTGTTCGCGGACATGCGCAGCTACACTGCGCTGACCATGCGGTATCCGGCCGAAGAGGTCGTGACGATCCTCAACGACTATTTCGACTGCCTCGTGCCGGCCATCGAAGAGGAGGGAGGAGAAGTTCTCAAGTACATGGGTGACGGCCTGCTGGCGATTTTTCGCGATCGCGGCGACGATACGGCTGCGGCGGCCCAGGGCGCGCTGACGGCGGCGCGCAAGGCTCTCGGACGACTGTCGGACGCCAACACACGCGGGGCGTTTCCGGAACCGATCCGCGCCGGCATCGCGCTGCATCATGGCCGCGCTGCCTACGGCAACGTCGGGTCCGGCATGCGGCTCGATTTCACGGTGGTCGGCCGTGACGTCAACATCGCGAGCCGCGTCGGTCAGCTCAACCGCGAACTCGACGAACCGCTGATCGTCACGCGCGCCTTCGCGGATCAGGTCTGGGCGGATTTTCCGTCGCTGGGCTCCCACCACCTGCCGGGGCTGACCGAACCGATCGCGGTCTATCGCGCATTGTGAGCGCTGCGGTTGCCGACGGGCGACGAGAGAGATAACGAGCATTGCCGTCGATCGCCGACGTACCGCCCGGTCGGGGCCCGTAGCTCAATGGTTAGAGCCGGCCGCTCATAACGGTCTGGTTGCAGGTTCAAGTCCTGCCGGGCCCACCAGCCGTGACCGCTAATGGAAGTCGCGCGATCTCGGCAGCACGCGGACGTTGCGCGGATGCGATCCGCGGGGGATCTGCGGGTGCACGAACTCGTCGGCGCGGGAAAGTGCGGTCCGAGTGTCGTGATCGTCGGACAGACGTCCGAGTTCCGCCGTCCGGTCGAAAACGCGCTCGGCCATGAGATGGGTCACGCCTTCCGGGCTCCTCTGCACCTTCCCCTCGACGAGAAGCAGGCGAGCGGCCATCACCTCGCGGCGGAAGCGCTCGAAGAGCCGCGCCCAGAGCACGACGTTGACGATGCCGGTCTCGTCCTCGATCGTGATGAAGACGGCGTTGCCGTTGCCCGGCCGCTGCCGCACGAGAACGACACCTGCCGTGCGGGCCGCCCGGCCGTCGCCATGGGCCGAGGTCTCGGCGCAGGAGAGCACGCGCTCCCGTCGGAAGAGCGGCCGCAAGATCTGCATCGGATGCCCCTTCAGCGAGAGCCGGACCGTCTGGTAATCGGCCGCGATGTGCTCGCGGAGCGCCATTTCCGGAAGGGCGGCGTCCGGCTCTTCGCCGAGTTCGCGCGCATCGGCCGCGGCGAAGAGGGGCAGCGGGTCGTCGTCCGGCAGGCGGCGAACGGCCCAGAGCGCGTCGCGCCGGTCGAGCCCGATCGAGCGGAAGGCGTCGGCGTCGGCCAGACGGCGCAGCGTGCGGGCAGGAAGCCCCGTCCGGCGCGCCAGATCCTCGACGCCGGCGTAGCCGCCGCCGCGTCGCATGGCGAGGCGCGTGCCATCCGCCTCGGCCATTCCGTCGACCTGGCGGAAGCCCAGGCGAAGGGCGATGGCTCCGTCTTCTCCGCGTTCGATCGTGTTGTCGTGGAGGCTCGCGTTGACGTCGACGGGCCGGATTTCGACACCATGGTCGTGGGCGTCGCGCACGATCTGGGCCGGCGCGTAGAAGCCCATGGGTTGCGCGTTGAGAAGGGCGCAGGCGAAGACCGCCGGATGGTGGCATTTGATCCAGGATGAAATGTAGACGAGCTTGGCGAACGAGGCGGCGTGGCTCTCCGGGAAGCCATAGGAGCCGAAGCC